>JACQPF010000331.1 GCA_016207625.1 Elusimicrobiota bacterium
AGTGTTCGTGCTCGGCGTGCTAGTGTTCCCCGTCCCCTCTGCACCTGTAGCACCACCATGATCGTGCGCCCCCTGTGAGTCAGTCGTGGCTTTGTTGGTGCCATCCCCGGTTGCGTAGATAAATCTCGCGGAGGTAGAACCACCATCGGCTTCGACAAGCGTGTGTGTATGCGCCCCACCAGAATCGATCGAATGCGTATGCGACGGGCCAGGGTGCGTGTGGTTCCCGAGATCGTGCGTGTGGCCGCTCACCGTGTGGCTGTGCGCCAGCGAGGTGGACGCCGCCACGGTTCCGCCCGTCGATCCACCGGACCCGCCGGCTGTCACAACGCGGAGGAATTTGTCATTGACGGCTACCGCCGTCCATCCGGTCGGAGCGGACGCCTGATAGAAAACCATCTTCGTCCCGGAAGGAATCAGAGTGGCGATATCGTCCCAAGTCGTCCCGTTGTCACGCTGAAGCGTGTTTAGCGTGGTGTTTCTGTAGAGGCCATACTGTCCCGCCGCCGGCCGCGCCGCCGTGGTCCCGCTGAGTCCCCGATAGCGAAAAACAGGGTTCACCGAGTCCGAGCCGGGGAACATGGCCTCGGTCCCTTCCGCCGCGTTCCCGCGCAAGGCCGTCTGCATGTCCGTCTTAAATTCGCGGATATCATCATCCCCTAAAGATACGGCTCGTGTTCCGGCTGGTTTCGTTGTGTCCCAAGTCATGGTATTTCCTCCTCGAAAATTATCGCGCCGCGAGCGCGGCGACGAGCCCCTGGTATTCCGGGTCGCGCTGCTCCAAAATGAGGTGAGTCGCCGTGACGGCCTGAGGGCCTTTCTCTGCCGCTCGTAGCATGATCGGAGCGTATTTCCCCAAAGCAAGAGGCTGATTTCTCACATACCAGTCGATCATTGACGCGGCCATGCGCCCGCCAACTTTGTCGATGACGAGTCCTGCTGCCGCACCCAAGCCAGCGCCAAGTTTCCAACCCTCCGGCCCCGCCATGTATCCACCCGCGGCACCACCGATGGCCCCAAGCCCAGCTACCCGCCTGGCGCCGTTCGGCGCCCCTCCGGAAAATTGCTGATTCAGGGAGAAGTCTTCCGCTTCTTGAAGAAAGTCCCGGCCAGTGAACCGTTTCACGTCCTCCAGCTTCTTCTGCGTGACGGCCTTGTTTACATCAACTGATGTTTTCACCTTGCTTGCCGTCGTGTCCGTCGGGACAAATCCCCCCCCGGTTTCCTTTTTGATGTTGAAAAGCCTTTGCGTTTCCTTTAAGGCTCTTGTCCTTTCCGCGACAGGTTCCATACGAGCGGCGTATTCCTGATTTTTTGACTTCAACAAATCGTCCAGTGATTCGCTCACGTTCTCGATGGCCCGGTTCGTAATTTCAGCCGTATCATCATTGAATTTGACGTTCTTCCGAATCGACTGAAGAACCTCTTTGACCTGCGCCTGGGAAAGAAAATCGGACCGTTTCACGTCTGACGGGACACCCATGGCAGACCTCACCCTGCCGGGGACCTTGGCTCCAACCTTTTCGAGGTCTTTGATGATTTCGTCAATCGCTCGAATAGCGTTTTTCTGCGCGGGACCGATCGCCCCGCCGCCTGTTATCTGGATCTCTTTTCGCACGTCCCGGATCAGCTTGTAAATGTCTGTTTTGGGTATTGCGCCCTTTGTCGGATCGTGAGATTTGCTGAGTGATTCCCATGCGTGTTTGTCGAGCTTCGTTATCTGAGTGCTTATATCTTCGGCCGATTTCGCCAGGTCCTCAGCCAGCTCAGGGAATGTTTTTGCGTTGACAATAGCTGCGTTTCTCTCAAGCCTCTCTCTGATCGCCTTTTCGGAAGGGCCAAAAACGGCGCTCATCGCCTTCTGTGTGCCTTTTCCAGCAGCCGCTGCAACCGGGTCAAGGACGGCATCAACGGCGTCACCCGCCGCCCCGATGACGGCTTTTCCCGCCTTTGTTCCGGCCGCCGCTTTCGCCGCCGGGAAAACGACGCTCATGACGTCGGCCGCCGTATTGACCGGATGCTCCTTGAATGACTCCACCGGCTGCGTCGCAAGTTCCTTTACCCGTTCCAGAATGGCTCCGGGCTTCAAACGATAACCGCCCTCGGGACCCTTCTCGATCCCAGGCATGATTTCGCTGACAATGCGCTGGAGAGCCGCGGCATCCTGCCCCGTCTGCGTCTCAAAAAACGGCTTCCCCCGGAAAACATCAACAACTGAGCCGATCGCTTCAATCGGTGTCCTATAGACCTTCCCGGCGAGAGCGTTCAACCCCGTTCCGATCTCTTCGATGTCTTGCATGGCGTTCCCTGGGACATCCGACCACGGAGTGCCCTTTGAGATGTTCCCACGCCGTTTGTTGGCCAAATAAGCGTTCGGATCAAAATCGCCAGCGGGGGAGTTGACCGTCCGTTTGGGAGTCGGTAGAGCGGCCATGCTCGCCGTCAGATTGACAGGCAAATTTACCCCCGGCAGGGTGACGGGCAGCGGATCCGCGCCCGCTTTATCCTGTAGTCCGCGGGGAGATCCCGCCCCTCTTTTGCTCGCGATGTATTTGTCCGGGTCGAAGGCCATTTTATCGCGCTCCAATAAGTTGCAGTATCTCGGCCGCTCTCGGGTCGTTCGGATTTTCTCGCACCCAGATTATCGCTGCCTGATCATCGGATGGGCCTGTTCCCTCGTCAGGAGATTGAGGGCTCGGGATCTCATACGGCTGGAAATCTTGCAGAGTCCCCGTCACCATTGTCGGATCGATCTCATATTTTTTCGACAAAACATTGTATTCGTTCCGCCTCTGGCTAAAAACTCCACCGCGCTCGTTGGCGATGATCTTCGCTCCGAGAACAAGCGCCTCCCGATCAGAATTCGTCAGTCCAGCGCCGCCTTTTCCGATTTTCTCGATAGCGCCAGAAATTCTATTGATAATAGGCAGGTTCTCGGGGGTTCTCGCATATTCAGACTCTCTCACGACGGAATTGGGGTCAGTGAGCTTGTTATACATGGTGATCAATGCCTGATCCAAGGCAAGTTGATTTTTCAGGTTCCCATTCAACGCATTGGACAGCATGGCGTCCATCGACTTGACCTGGGTGCTGACGGTCACATATTCTTTAACCTCGGGGCGATCAATGAATTCTTTTCTGAGATCGTTTGCAATGGTTCCTCTTTCGCGACCAGATGCGAAAGGATCATCTTCGCCCTGCTCAATCTTTCCGGCTTTTGGATTCCATCTCCCAATCCGCGCCCTTCCCTGGCTGTCCAGATATTCGGCTTTTTGATATTCCACGGGCTTATTACGCTTCACCGAGAATCCGACCCCCCCTGAGGCCGGGAGGGTCATTTCAACCTCGGCATCTGTGACTTGGCTTTTGGGGGCAGCATTTTGAACTGTGGGCCTGAAATCGCCGCCCGGCTCAACCCTTCCCATATCAACGGCCCGCATGAATGCGCTTCCGTGTGTGTGTGCCGGAGTCCCGTCAACCGTGGGCGTCGTATCCCTGCCCCCGATTTGCGATAGGAAAGCCTGCCGCATGTTCCGCTCTTCCTGCATCTGCTTCATTTTCTCGCGCTTCTCGGCGATCTCCAGAATTTTCATCTCCCGCTCAATAGCGTGTGCGGAATGTGCTTTCGCGCCCTGGAATCCTTGCATGGCCCCCTGCAAAACCGCATTGACGGTATTGACGGCAGGGTTTGGCCTTTGCTGGGCCTGGGCCAACATCATCAATTCATCAAGGCTCGCCATATCAGTGGCCTCCATGGGAACGGCTCGCCAATTGCGTGTATTGGGGAAGGCTCAACGATGACCATGGCGACAGGAATGACCCGCCAGGAGCGCCGTTATACAGTTCGTTCCCGAACCACATCCCACCCATGCCGGCGAGAGTGTCGAGAACGTTGCTCCACTGGTTTTGAACCGGAACATTTAGCCCGGTCGGCTCGTATTGCGGTTGAGAACCCACGACGGCCCCAAGCGTCCCACGCTGGCGGTCCTGCTCTTGAAGCCAGGCGTTATATTTGTCCTTGATTTCGGCGTCCGCGAGCATCCGCTCAAGGGCTCCGTATTGCTGTGAAGCCCCGATCCGGCCCATGCTGATGGCTTCTTCCGCTTGACCGGACTGCAAAGCCAGGGGAATGGCGTTCATCGTTGAATCGAGCTTCCTCTGTGTGTATGTGTCGTAAAGCTCAGCGAGTTTGCTCGTAATCGCGTTCTGGCCCTGTTCCCGAAGATTCCCGAGACGGTTAATCGTGTCCCTGCTGTAAAGGTTCCCGGAGAACGCCGCATCGCGTTTAAGCTGTTTCCCAGACTCCAAGAGTTCCCTGTCAAGGTTCGTCTTGAATCCTCTGAAAGTGCCTTTTTCGTTGTAGGGGTCAAACTCGCCCAGGGTTTCCCCGGAGAGGATTCCCCTCAGCGCCGTATTCCCCGCGTCGAACATTTCCGGCCGTCCGGATCGCAAGAGGTCGAAAAGCGAACTCTGCCCGGCCCCTTCCAATCCTGTCATGTCATAGTTTCCGAAAGTGCCGGAATATCCCGGCCCGTTCGCCAGGGCCAAGAGACGTCGCCGCGCTTCCGTCTGCTCAGGTGTTTCGAGCGGTTGTTGTGGAAGGTTGATGTTTTTGTTCTTTTTGTTCAACATACCACTGGCGATTGAAGTCCCGGCCGTTAAAGCAAGCGGCAAAAGCCATCCAGGCATACGTTCCTCCTAAAAAACGATTATCTTCACGGCGACGCTCGCCGCGTTGACCTTCAGGTATATGTTGCTTGCCGTCCATGCCGACGCGCTGGAATAGACGATAGCGGCCTTGTCGAGGTTCGCCACTATGAACCCTGTCGGAATCTTCCCCAAAGCGTGCGTCACTGTGTTCTCCGCGTCCGGGGTCCCGCTGGATGTAAAAGAGATGGTTTTGCAGTCAACATTATCCTGAAACCGAATCCCGCCGTTCAGGATTGATTCAAGGTTCAAATTCAACTCGTTCAGAGCCTTCATCAAGTCCAGTTCGAACGGCTTGAGGCTCTGTTCGTATTGAATGTAAACAGCCGGGAGCGTTGTCTTTTGATAACTCGTCATCGCCGCATCTCCCGGAGCTTTGCCTCGACGAAGAATTTCTTCAATGAAAATGTCTCGCTGACGGTGTCGTTGGAAAACCGAAATCTGATCATTGAACTTGTCACGTCGAAATAACCATTGAGAGGACTCGCGTCCGTCGGGTAATCCGCCGCAAGCGTCAATGTCGTGATGTTCGTGTATGTCGTCCCGGCGTCCGTCGAATATTCGATGTCCAGCGTGTCGCCCTTCGCCCAAACCTGCAACGCCGTCCACCGGACGAACTGCCCGATCTCGCCGCCTAAGTCCTCGGCTGTAAAGTCCTTCGTCTCGAAACGCGAATCAATGGCCGAACCGTTATCATTCACGGCCGACGTTCTCTCGGTCGTAACGCCCGTGTTGTCACCGAAGATCGGCGTCGGGTTCAACGCCAAATGGATGACATCATCCCACCGCGTCAAATCCGCGTTCCACGTTGTCGTCATGTCGTTCCATGTGGGCTCCTGAGTCTTGATATAAGTCCCGAGCGCGGTAAGGTCGGCCCTTGTGTCCTTCCAGACTTCCCCGGTCTTGTAGTTGTATTTGTAAAGCGTTTCCGGGTCTTCCTGGCTTCCGACGGGCATCGCCACCCAG
>JACQPF010000332.1 GCA_016207625.1 Elusimicrobiota bacterium
TCCTTGGGGGTCATCTCCTGCTGCTCGAGCAGGGCCTCCCAGTTGCGGATCTCTCGGTGCGTGATGGGGGACTCCAGCACCACCAGCTTCAATATTTTTTCGTTCTCCTTGATGCTGCGCGCCAGGGAAACTTCCTGCTCGCGCGAGAGCAGCGGCACCTTGCCCATTTCCGACAAGTACATGCGGATGGAGTTCTGCGTGTCGAGCTCCAGGTCCGGCACGCCCATCTCCTCGGTCGCCGCCTCGAGGGGCTTGACCCGGCCCGGCTCCTCGCCGCGCTCCACCACGTCGATGCCCATCTCCTCCAACGTGCCGAACAACGAGTCCAACTCCTCGGTGGTCAAGTTGGTTTCAGGCAGTTTTTGGGAGATTTCCTCATAGGTCAAAAAACCCGCTTCCTTGCCGTGCTCTATGAGTCCGCGCAAAACATCTTGATAATTCATTTTTCCCCTTCCTTTGTCTTCCCTTGAATTCCGTGTTGGATTCCCGTCATGACACCTGCGATTGACCCTGCGACGTGCCCTTAATGATCCTCGTCAACGTTTGAAACCGGACGATCTTTGACTCGTCCTTCGGGAGGCGCCCTTCCATCATTTGAAGAACTTGCCCTTTCAGGACCTCATGCTCCCGCCTCATCGCCTGGGATTCTAAACGCTTGATGCCGTTGGCCAACGTTTCCTCCGGATCGTCGAACGTTTTCTCCTCCGCTAGGAGGGCCGTGAGCCAATTCCCATCCTCCGGGTTCAACTCGGCCAACAAACCCGCCACGTCCAGCGTCTGGGAAGCGTTCCACTGGCCCTGCAGTTTCTTAAATGCCGCCAGGCACCGAAGGTCACTCAAAAGTATGTCCGGGAAAACCGCCGTCGGCCAGAGCTCCGTGTGCGCGCACAAGACCTGAAGGAGCTCTTCTTCGGCGCTGCGGACCTTGAAAGCCGGTTTCGATTCCGGAGCGCCGGTTTTCGTCGCCTCCGTTCCAGCGGGCTTTGCCGGGCCGGAAGTCCGGTCCGCCGGGGAACGTTTCTGGAATTCCTTCATCAAAGAGCGTTCATCCAACATGAGACGCCGTGCCGTTTTCCGAAGCCATTCTTGCCTGAGCATCTCATTCGGCACGGAACGCAGGAAATCCAAAAGCTCTTGGGCCAGGCGGATCCGTTCTTGCAGTCCGCTCGGCGCGCGGTCCGCCGATCTGTCCAGCCAATAGTCCACCACGTCCTTCGCCTGGCGGACCGCTTCCTCCAGCGCGCCGGGTCCCTTCGCCAGGACATACTCGTCCGGGTCCTTGCCGTCCGGCACGTGGGCGATGCGCACGAAAAGATCCGCTTGCAAAAGCATCTCCGCGCTCCTCCAGGAGGCCCGGTCGCCCGCCTCGTCCGGATCGTACAGGAGAACCGTCTCCTGTACATAACGCTTTAAAAGGGTTCCCTGTTCCCGAGTGAAAGCCGTGCCCAGGGGCGCCACCGCGCAGGCCAGGCCGGCCTGGTGGCAGCCGATCACGTCCATATAGCCTTCCACCAGGAACGCTTGCCCGCGCTCTCTCAGGGCGGACCGGGCTTGGTAAAGGCCGTACAACTGCCGGCCCTTGGTGTAGACCGGCGTTTCGGGCGAGTTCAGATATTTGGGGCCCGACGCATCTTCCGCCAGCACCCGGCCACCGAAACCCACCACTTGGCCGTAGGGATCATAAATGGGGAACGTCAGCCTTCCGAACAGCGGGTCGTGATAGCGCCCCGTTTTTTCCGACCGCGCCGCCAAACCCGTCTTAAGCAACAGTTCAATGGGCACACCCCGGTGCAGAGCCGAGTCCAGAAAACCGTTGCGCGCGGAGGAGTAGCCCAATTGAAATTTCTCGACCGTTTCACCGCGGATCTTCCGGGACGCGAGATGCCGCCGCGCCGGGTCGGCTTCCGCCTGGCTTTGAAGGGCCTTGTGATAAAACCCCGCGGCCTCTTCCAATAGCCCCAGGAGCTTCTCCCGCTCCTGCATGGCGCGCGACGAGGCCTCGTCGGCCCTGCGCCATTCCACCGACACGCCGGCCCGTTTGGCCAACTGCCGTAAAGCCTCCGGGAACGAGAGGTTCTCCAGGCGCATCACGAACTTGAAGACGTCTCCGCCTTCCTGACAGGCGCCGAAACAATGCCAAAGACCCTTGTCGGGCATGAAAAAAAACGAGGGCGTTCTCTCGTTGTGAAACGGGCAATTCCCTCGCCATCGCTGGCCGGATTGCTTCAGGCTGGGCACGGCCTCCCGGACGATGTCCAACGGGTTGAGGGCGTGACGGATCTGGTCCAGGATCTCTCGCGGAACACCCATGTCAAGCCAAAAAGGCGTACGGCCTCAACCGAGCGTGTCCGGGAAAGAGCGGTTCATGACGCGCTCTGTCCTTTTTCGCTTTTCGGTTGCGTGGTCAAGCGCCATACCTGCCGGTTACCCCCGGGACTGGCGCATCATGCGGCGGCGCATCTTGCGACGGGCCTCCGCTTGCTTCTTCTTGCGGCGGACGGATGGAGGCTCATAAAACTCGCGCCTTTTGATTTCTTGCATGATGCCGTTCCGCTCGCACTCCCGCTTGAAACGGCGCAGCGCTTCTTCGATGGACTCCCCTTCCCGAACTTTGACGAAAACCATGAGATCTGAACACCACCTTTCTAGATAAATCCATAAGCCTGGTTATCAGGCATTAAAAAAAGAAGAATACGCCGGGCAAAACCAATCGCCGCGGCGTTATGAGATTACGAAGTTTTGGGGATCAATTCTGATGCTGAACTTCTTGCAAAGGATGGGACAAAATTCAGCCGGGCGGCCACCCAAACTTCCGACCCGCCAACAAATGATAATGCAAGTGATCCACCGCCTGGCCGGCATCGGGCCCGTTGTTCACAACGAGACGGAACCCGCTTTCCCGCACGCCCAGCTTCTTGGCCAGCTCCTGGACCGCCCGGTGGATGGAGGAAACCAATGACAGGTCCTCCGAAGACAAAGCCATCACACGCGCCACATGTTCCTTTGGGATGACCAAAACATGCACGGGCGCCTGCGGATTCACATCATTAAAAGCAATGACGGATTCGTCTTCGTAGAGAGCGTTGGCCGGAATTTCTTTTTTGACAATTCGGCAAAACAGACACGCGCTCATTTAATGTATTTTAGCGAATAAGAAACGATTTTTCAAGGTATTTCCCTTAAATCCGCATCCGGATCAACTTCCCGGACGGGATCTCCGGTCCCGGCTCAAACCTGATCCGCAAGTAATTGTCGGTCCAACCTTCGCCCGAGGGCTCGGCCAGGACCTCCCTCACGGTCCCTTCAAACCGTTGATGGAACTTCATTTTCAGTTCCTTGGCCAGATTGATAAGGCGCTTCGCCCGGTCCTTGACCGCCTCCGCCGGCAGGGGCGTTCGCTCCGCGGCCTGGGTCCCCGGCCGGGGAGAAAACGGGAAGACGTGCAAGCCGGACAATTCCAGGCCCGCAATCCTATTATAAGTGGTTTGAAAAGCCTCCTCCGATTCCGCGGGAAAACCCACCATCACATCGGAAGTGATGCCGCAATCGGGCAGACGCCCGCGGATGAAGCGCACGCGCTCTTCAAATTGGGAGAACCGATACCAGCGGCCCATCTCTTTGAGCACGCCGTCCTCTCCGGACTGGAGAGGGATGTGGAAATGCCGGCAGATTTTCTCGGACGACGCGGCCAATTCCACCAGCTCGTCGGAGGCTTCCGTCACCTCCAGGGAGGACAGCCGCACGCGGAAACGCCCGGGGAGCGCAATGATTTTCCGAAGGAGCCCGGCCAGGTTCAACCCGCCGTCCCGGTAGAGCCCCAGGCGGATGCCCGTGAAGACCACTTCTTCATGGCCATCGTTGATCAGCGCGCCCACTTCCTTCAACACATGGTCAACGGGTTTGTTCCAAAGGTCCGGGCGGACGGTGGGGATGATGCAATACTTGCACGGCGCGCGGCAGCCGTCCTGGATTTTAACGAAGGCGCGCACGCGGGTGGAGTAGCGCGGCAGGCCGTAGATTTCCGGCCCCACTTCAAAACCCACGCAGGAGGGCAAGCGGTCCTTCTCCTGGTTCGAATAGACCTCCACGCGGGACGAGAGGGCGGCGAGCTCCTTGGGGGCATGGGTGGCGTAACAGCCCGTGATCACGATGCGCGCGCGCGGGTTCTCCCGCAGGAGCCGGCGGACGAACTGGCGGCACTCCTTGTCCGCCACGGCCGTGACGGAGCAGGAGTTCACGAGGCAGAGGTCCGCCTCGCGCGGATCTTCGACGGAAACCCCCCCGCCCGACTCCATCCTCGCGCGCATAAGCTCGGTCTCATACTGGTTGGCTTTGCAGCCGAAGGTGTGAAGGAAAATCCTCATCCCGACAGCTCCCGGTAAACGTCAACGACCTCCGACACGTGCTTCTCCCAGGAATGCTCCTCCGCCGTCTTGCGGCAGGTGTTTTCCCGCTCCCGGAGCGAAAGAGCCTTGGGGAGGGCCTCGATCAGCTCCCCAGGGTCTTCCAAGTTGGAAAACACATACCCGTTGGCCCCGTCGGCGATGAGCTCGGCGGCTCCGCAACGCGCGCTCACCACGCAAGGGCACCCGCTGGAGAGGGACTCCAAAACCGTCAGGCCGAACTCCTCATAGAAAGCCGGAAGGATGAAAACGTCGGCGGCGGCGAAGTAGTCTTCCACATGGAGCGTCGGAGGGACATGGAGCAATCTCCCCCTCTCATGCAGGCGGCAAGCGGCCGCGTCTTCCCGCCAAGCGGTGTTCCCCACCAGGCAGAGGGCCAAGGGCGCGCGGCGAGACAACTGCTCCACCGCCCGCGCGGCGAGGGAGAGGTTCCGCTTGGCCGGATCGCCCGACAAGACCATGAGGGCCAGGCGCGTCTCCGCCGGGAGCCCCGCCTGCTTGAGGAGCGTCGCGCGGGTCGGTTCGCGGCGGTTCGGATGGAAACGGTCCGCGTCGACGCCGAGGTACACCCGGCGGACTTTTTCCGGCGGCACGCCGTAGAACTCCGACAAATCCCGCCGCACCCTGTCGGAGACGGCCAAAATAATCCGACTGCCGTCCGGGGAGAACTGCGCTTTCCGCACGTATTCCACCCCGGCGGACGGGCTCCTCCCGTCCGGCACGTAGCGGGCCGCGGCGGCGTCGCAATTGTTCACGGTCAGCACGTCTTGCCGCGTCAGGTCGCCCTCCCCGTGGATCAACTGCGCCCCGCGGGACGCCAAGAGCTTGCGGGCCACCCAGTCGAAACTGGCCGCGCGACTTTTGGATGTGAACGGGATCCAGGGCACGAAACACGTCGGGAGGGCCGAACCGTCCAGCTTGCGGACCGCCCCTTTCGGCAAACGGTTCGCGAAGACGACCGGCTCAAACCCGTGAGCGGGAAGGCGGCGGGCCAGCTCACTCACGCAGCGGCTGACGCCGGTCATCAAGGAAAAATTCCGGAGCGCGAATCCGACGGAAACGGTCACATCTTCCACCGGTCGTGGATCCACAGCCAGAGAGGGGGCCGCTCGCGGACCCAGCTCTCCATGACCGCGGTCATCTCGGCCGTGGCGCGGATAATGTCCGCTTCGGCCGGCTGATATTTCGACAGATCCATGGCCGGGTCCACGCGGACGCGGACCCGTTCCCCCTCCCGCGTGCAATGAACGGCGTGCACGGGAGAGCCGAGCCGGAGGGCCAACAGCGCCAGCATGGTGGTGGTGTAGGCGGGGCGGCCGAGGAAGGGCACGGTGACGCCGCCGTCGGTGATGCGCTGGTCGATCAAGAGGCCCAGCACGTTCCCTTTTTTCAGCCAGCGGATGGAATCCCGCACGGCGTTCTTGTGCATGAACACTTGAACGTTGCTCCGGGAACGGGTTCGCGTGATGAAATCGTTCACATACGGGTTCTTCATCCGTCGGGCGACGGCCGCCAGGGGCACGCCGGTGAACGCGATCGCCAGCGTGTTGAGCTCCCAATTTCCATAATGGGCCGTAAACGCCAGGACGCCCTTCCCCTTCTTGTGAGACTCGAGGAGATGTTCCATGCCTTCCACGTCGACGCGCTTGTGAAAATCCTCGCGCGACAGGCCGGGGCCCTTGGCGAACTCGGCGAGGGACATTCCCAAATTCTCCCAGCATTCCCGAACCCAAGTTTCGATTTGCGGCGGAGCGGCCTGCGGGAAGGCCGCCCGCAAGTTGGCCTCGGCCAGACGGCTTCGGGACGACAGGAGCGTTCCGGCGGTCCTCCCCAAAAACCGTCCCAAGGCGCGGCCGGAAGAGAGCTCCAAACGGGAAAAAACACTGAAGACGCTTTTGACGAACAAATACTCTAGGAAATAACGGAGTTGATTCTTTCGATCCAAGGGGTTTTCGTCTCCTCATAAGTCTCGCCGAAGGCGTCCGCGTCGGGCACCCA
>JACQPF010000324.1 GCA_016207625.1 Elusimicrobiota bacterium
TTCGTCCTAAGACCATCCATCCTTCAGACAAGGGAGGAAACAATATGCCAGAAGAACGCATGACGGAAACGCGATATCCGGGCGGAGTTTTCACGGAACCCGTTTTTCAAAAACGTATTTCCTGGGGGGCGGTCTTTGCCGGCGTGACGGTGGTGCTGGTGACTCAGTTCCTCCTGAGCCTTCTTGGGTTTGGGATCGGGATGAGCACGATCAATCTGGCGACGGAGGCCGCGCCCGCACAAGGGGTCGGCATCGGCGCAGCCATTTGGTGGATCGTGAGCGCCATGATCGCTCTTTACGCCGGAGGCTGGGTGTCCGGACACCTGGCCGGAGTCCCCCGCGCCTCCGACAGCGCCTTGCACGGGATCCTGACGTGGGGCGTGTCCACCCTCCTGGCCTTTTTCCTGGTCACGACGGTGGTCGGAAACATCATCGGCGGCGTTGCCGGCACGATCACACGGGGGGTCGGCATGATGGCGCAACAGACCGCGGGGCAAGCCCGTGAAGGCGGCTTCGACCTGGGCAACCTGCGCCAGCAGGCGCGAGACCTGCTCCGCCAAGGCGGGCAGGCCGGCGCTCAAGGCGGTGAGACGGAAGGAGTGGTGAACGAAATCCTCAGCCGCGCCCGGGGAGGCCTCACGCAACAAGAGCGAGCCGAGGTGATCGATATCCTGGCGAGCCAAACCGGCATGAACCGCCAACAAGCCGCCACCACGGTGAACCAAGTCGCTGAAATGGCGGAGCGGGCGCCGCAAGCGGCGCAGGCTGCGGCCGGCGCCGTTTCGGCCGCTTCCATTTGGGCGTTCATCGGTCTCCTCCTCGGATTGGGGGCCGCGGCTTGGGGCGGCCGGGCGGGCATGCCGAAGGAAGCCGCCGTCGTCAGCCGGTAACGTTTTTCCGCCTATTTTCCGGGGCGGTTTCCACGCCGGGAACGCCCCGGAAAATCCGTATCCACGCAGGCATCGACAAACTCTCCCAACGCCGATTTCCAAGAGCGGAGGGGGCTCCACCCCAATCTCCGCCAATGATCATTGACGAGCCTGGAGCGGATGGGGCGCTGGGCTGCGAAGGGCAGAGACGCGTACCGGCATTTCACCGCGCGGATGCCATTCGACGGCCCCAGCAGCCTCTTCAGTTCCCGCACCACGTCCCACCGGGAAGCCGCCCGCCCGTTTGTGATGTGATAAGTGCCCCACGGGGCGCAACGCACCAGCCGGTCCACGGCGCCCGCCAGGTCCGCCGTGTAGGTGGGAGTGGCCACCCAATCCTCCGCCGCTTTCATGGGATCACCCGCCATCAGCTTCGTCACGAAATTGGGCCCGAACCCGAAGAACCAGCACGTCCGGACGATGAGATGGCGCGGCGCCAGGGACCGCACATGATGTTCCCCCCAAAGCTTTGAAAAACCGTAGGAATTCCGAGGGCGGGGCGCGTCTTCCTCCCGATATCCTTTCCGGGTCCCGTCAAACACGTTGTCGGTCGATAAATAGACGAACAGCGCCTTCCCGCCCGCCGCCATCAGAAGGTTCCGCGTCCCCTGCGTGTTGGTCTGAAACGCCTCTTCGGGATGCCGTTCGCAATAGTCGATGTTGGCGATGGCGGCGGCATGGAGGATGATCTGGGGTTTGAAAACCCGGAGGATGCGCGTCAAGGAAGACGGACGGCGGACGTCCGCGCATCGCCAGGCGGAACGGGGCACGCAGGGGTTCCACCGACGGCTGACCGACAGGACATCGTATCCCCCGGAAAACGTCCTCCACAAATCTTTCCCCAACAGCCCCGTGGCGCCCGTGAGGAGAACCCGTTTTTTCAAGACGTCAATCCTGGTAATATTGCCGGAATTTTTCCACCGTGCCCCGGCGAATTTCCTCGCGTGGAGGATGGAAAAGATGTTTCCCGAAATCCACGGCCAGGTGGCCGAGCGCATGGAGTTCGCGGAGCCGCGGATGCCGACGGAGGAACCGCTTCAACGATTTCGACGGAACCGGGCGCGACGAGACCTCCGGCACCGGTTCGCCTTTTAGAGTCAGCAAATGGGTCCGGCAGGGAGCTTCCTTCCGCAACAAACGGCCGACGAGATCGCCGGTTTCCTGTCCCATCAACCGGAAATCGGACATTTTCCCTCCCGCGACCGTGATGAATCCGCCCAATCCATCCCGGCTTGAATGGTCATAGATTTCAAACTCCCGGGACAACCGTTTTTCCGACCCCTCCTGTCCCAGGATCGGCCTGGCTCCGACCACGGCACGATCGTAGGACTCCGGGAAATCCGCGAAATACCGCCGGACCGAGGCCAACAGATAACGTTTTTCCTCTTCGCTGGAGGACAAATGGTCGGGATTATCGAGAGTCGCGACATCGGTGGGCCCCACGAGGGTGGTTCCCCGGGCGGGGATGACGAACACGTACCGGCTCCGATCCTCCGCTTCAAGGATGAATCCCAGCACAGGCGCGGGGGATTTGAGAGAGGGGATGTCTTTTTCATAAACGAGGTGAGTGCCTTTTTGCAGGCGCAGCGGCACCCGGGTTCCCGCCAAATCGGCCACGCTCTCCACCCAGGGGCCCGCGGCGTTGATCACGATCGGGGCGGCAACCTCCTCGCGCTTGCCGTCGGTGGATGAAACGTCCACGCCTTGAACGGACCCGCGCGCCCGACGCAAACCGACCACTTTCGTCTCCGTTCGCATGTCCGCGCCCGCCCGCCGGGCCGAGGCGAGGTTCGCCTCCACAAGCGCGACGGGATCGACCCACCATTCGTCAAAAACAACGGCGCCGCGCAACCCTTCCGACTTTAAACCCGGGACCAGGCGAAGCGCTTCCTCCGGGGAAAACCGCAGGTGCGGCCGCCCCCCTTTCATCCGTTGAAGCGGGTCGTAGGACTCCAAAAGAGTTTCGACGGTTTCCAAACCGTGCCGGTGGCCTCGGTACACGGGCCAGAGGATCGGCAGGCGGGTGAGGAGGGGACGCGCGATTCGAACGATATGGCCGGAATCCCAACAGGTGGTTTGAGTGGTCAGCCGGTCGTAGAGGAGGTAGCGGAGCCCGCCGTGGATGAGATGGCTGGAAGCGGCGGTCGTGGCATGGCCCGGCTTCCCCTTCTCGATGAGGAGGCACTTGTAACCCCGCAGGGCGAGGTCCCGGAGGACTCCCGCTCCCGTGATCCCGCCGCCGATGACGATCGCGTCATACGACACTGAGATCAGCGGACCGCCTCTCTCAAACGAGAGACGGCCCAGGACGCTTCGGGATCCGCCATGCCCAGGGAATGCAGCCCTCCGGGAAACCGCCCTTGGACCCTCTCGTATTCTTTTTTCATTCGAGGGTCGGGGTAAACCCAGTCGTGCACGTAATACACTCGTTCGATCTTGGTTTGGAGCATCTCCTTCATGCAGCCGAAACAGGGCCGCATGGTGCTGTAGACGGTGCCGCCGGCCAGCGCGATGCCGAACCGCGCCGCGGAGAGGAGCGCGTTTTGTTCCGCGTGCACGCAAATGCAAAGGTCATAGGCTGTTCCCGACGGATATTTCGCGCGGTTCGAGCACCGTTCACATCCCCCGTCCATGCAGTTTTCCAGGCTTTGGGGGGTGCCGTTGTATCCCGTGGACACGATCCGCCCTTCCAGCACGACGATGGCCCCCACGCGGTTGCCCGAACAGTTGGCCCGCCGGCGAACCGCCATGGCGATCCCCATGAAATACTCATGATCATTCAATAACGTTTTTGGCTCCACATCCATCTCATCCTCCGGAACTGAATATGATCTTAGGCTCTGTGAAACAATAATATAGACATTTGGCCGGTGTCTTTTGCCCCATGGCGGCGTTGCTCATCGCTTACATACCGACGAGTATGCTCGCTCTTCGCGCCTTGCCATGGGCCAAAATCCACTCGGCGAAATGTCCATCTTATTGTTTCACAGAGCCTTATTCCCGCGGCACGAGCTCGCAAGAATGCAGCCGATCCAATTGGAACACGCTTTTGGTCCTCAGAAATTTTTTTTGGGTCTGAAACGACCCTTCTCCGGTCAACAGGAGCGTCATCCCGTCTGGAATGCCCTCGCTTACCATGGCCCGGCATCCGATGAAATCAAACCCGGGCCGCCGTAAAACCTCCACTTCCAGCCGCAGAGGTTTTTCCGGACTGCCGATGCGAAGCGCGCCCTCCCCGCCCATGCGGGCGTACCCTTGACCCGACACCCAAAAAGTTTGCGCCTCCTGACGGAAAAGGCCCACGGAAATAAGACGCACCTCCAAACCCTGCGCCGATGCGGGGGTTGAGGCCGGTTCCAAGGGACCCCCTTGAGTGATGGCCAGATATCTCCCGAACACCCAGCCCTGAACCCCGGTGGCGCTTTTCACCCGATACCAGGGCTCCTCCTGTCCCTCCACGGTTGATGTGAAGGTGCTTTTTTCAACGATGTCGACGGGTTCTTTTTTCGCCAGGAACCCGACGACTTCGCTCCCCAGGCTCGCCGCCGCGCGCACCCGCAGGCGAGACACCTTGGATTCGGCCTTCCAAGCCTCCGCGCCGAACAGAAGGCCGGCCGTCAAACCAAAAATGATGACGAGGAAGCCTCGCTTCCCCTTCCCCCGGAGTAAATGCATCCCATTCTCCTTATTTGACCCTGATTATTGATTTCACAAAAAAAGGACTCTCCTGTCCATGGATCCTTCAAAGAAAAAAGGCCCCCGCTTCATGATGTTCTCATGAAATGGGGACCTTTGCTGCTTTCGCAGATCGTAATGTTACGCCGCGCGGACGTTCGAAGCCTGCAGGCCTTTGGGACCTTTCACCACGTCGAACTCAACGGCCTGTCCTTCCTCCAACGACTTATAACCATCCATCTGGATGGCGGAGAAGTGAACAAACACGTCTTCGCCGCTTTCCGGGGTGATGAAACCATACCCCTTCGAAGCGTTGAACCATTTCACGTTACCCTTCATTTTGAAACTCACCATCCTAAAGTAAGACAGATTCTGAAGCAGGCGCGTCCGGCACGTCAGAGCATAAAAAAACCGCTTGGGATTTGTTCGGCACTCTCCCCACGCGGTCATGCAA
>JACQPF010000325.1 GCA_016207625.1 Elusimicrobiota bacterium
AGGCCATGATGATCGAGCCCACCGAAAACGAGACCCGGGAAACGATGGACGCGTTTTGCCATGCCCTCGAAAGCATCATCCAAGAAAGCCGCACGGAACCGGAGAAGGTGAAGTCCGCTCCCCACACCAGGCCCGTTCGCCGTCTGGACGAAGTGAAAGCCGCCCGCGAACCGAACCTCCGATTCAAAGGATAGACGGCGGGAGGTCCCGGCCATGAAGACCTGTTGCGGATCCGATTCCGTTGTCGGGAAAACGGTTGAATCCTTCCCTTGGCGCTTGCGGGTGGATGGCCCGCTTTCCGGTGAGGAGAACATGCGCCATGACCACGACCTTTTGGAAGCTCAAAGAGATCAAGCCGCCCTGCCCACCCTCCGGTTTTTTCGATGGAAACAGCCCACCCTTTCCTACGGACGCCTTCAAAATCACGAACAGGCCGCCGAGAGAGCCAAGCTTTACCAAGCGAGAGAGATCGTCCGCCGGCCCACGGGCGGCGGCATGGTGCGGCACGACGGGGACCTCAGCCTTTCCTTGGCTTGGCGCCGGGGGCATCCTTTTTTGCCGAAATGCTTGAAAAACATCTACCGGGCGATCCATCAGACCGTCCAAGCGGCCCTGCAGGAAAGGGGTGTGGAAACGGCGTTATTTGTTTCGGCGGCCCGATCGACCCCGGCCGAGGGGATTTGTTTTGTGGAACCCGCCGAAGACGATTTGATGGTGGCCCACCGGAAAGTGATGGGCGGGGCCTTGCGAGTTACGGGGTGGGGCTGCCTTTATCAAGGGAACATCCTGGTGGATGTCCTCAATGTGACGTGTGATGGGTTGATGAAGGATTTGTCTGAGAGGTTCGCCCGGGAGCGTTTTTTCTGCCCGCCGGAAAAGATCTAACGGATCAGGCGGCGGACTTCCTTGAGTGTTGTGATGCAGAGGGCCCCTTTTTGATGGAGGCCGTTCCGGCAGAGGAGCAGGGCCTTGAGCCCGGCCTGCCGGGCTCCCCAATAGTCCTCGCGGTAGCTGTCTCCCACATGAAGAGCGTTTGAAGGGTCCACGTTCGCCAGAGTGAGCGCGCGCCGAAACAGCGTTTTTTCCGGCTTTGCCGCGCCTTCCACCGCTGAAGCCAAAACGAAGTCCATATAGTCCGAGACTCCCAATCGATCGCATAGCCGGAACAAACGGGAATCCCAGTTGGAGACAACGCCCAGAGGTCCTCCGCGTTTCTTCAAGGCTCGAAGCGTCGGCATCGTGTCGGGGTAAAGACGCCAGGATTTCGGTTGGGCGAAAATCTCGTAGAGTTCGTTGAAAAACGGTTTGAAGCGTTGAGTTGAAATCCGGGACCCGAAGACCTCTTTCACGAGCCCGCGCCACCATTCTTTTTCTTGATGCTCGCTTTTGAGGTGAGCGAGGCCGTTCCTCCGGCGCCAAACCGTGTGGAACCGGTCCTCCACCCAGGCGGGGGACACCCGGCAACGGTATTTCGCCGCGGTGCGGGCGTAGACGTGTCCCACCGAGGGGAACGGCCGGAAAAGCGTGTTCCCCGCGTCAAAGAAAACGGCGCGGACCGTTTTCAGCGTTTCGTTCTCTTCTCTCGTTTTTTTATTTCGTTCCATTGGGTGATCACGTCCTCGGCCGTGTGGAGCTTTTTGTCGCCGAACACGTGGGGATGCCGGCGGATGAGTTTCCGGCAGATGCCGTCCACCACATCGGCCATGCCGAAACGTTTCCGTTCCTTAGCCATCTGCGCGTGGAAGACGATTTGAAGGAGGAGATCCCCCAACTCCTCGCAGAGGTTTTCGTCGTCCTTTTTCCGGACGGCCTTCTCCACCTCCATGGACTCTTCCCGCAAATAGCGCAGGAGGGTCCGATGCGTCTGCTCCCGGTCCCAGAGGCAGCCGTTCGGGCTCCTCAGCCTTGCCATGATCCGGATCAGATCGTCAAATCGCCAGCGTTTCATAAGGTCTCCTTGAGGGACATTGTTAGATTTTACACCATTTCAGCAGCTTGTTTGACAGGGAATGACGGAAATGGCACAATACTAGAACGTTTTTATTGACTCCTACCCGTCTTGTTTCTCCAAAAGGAAGATCTTGAACATAAGGAAATCTCAAAACACGCCATCGGCGACTTCCCTCCGGCAGCCACGGCCCGCCCTCCGGCCTGGGGTCGCGTGTGCCAGTGGCACACGTTTGCGACGGGCCGAACAGGCCCGGGGTCCGAAGGACCTGCGGAAAGTGGCCGCTGTCGAGTTTTGAGATAAACCCCTATTCATGAAGATATTTCGTTCCGTCCGGTTTAACGTGCTGCTTTTTGCCGTGCTCGTCGCCGCCTCGGCGCTGGGGACGCTTCTCCCCCAACGGTATGAGGTGCCCGCCAAAGTGGCCCAGTTCCTCGCTTCTCATCCCGGGCTCGGTCCGGTTTTGGATGGGATGGGTTTTTTCAATCTCTATCATTCCAGCTGGTATATCGCCCTCATGGGTCTTATGGCGTTTGACGTCATTGTTTGCAAACTCCGGGCCTTCCCCAAAAAAACGC
This sequence comes from Elusimicrobiota bacterium, assembly GCA_016207625.1. Lineage (GTDB taxonomy): Bacteria > Elusimicrobiota > Elusimicrobia > FEN-1173 > FEN-1173 > JACQPF01. Next base: position 2,527 of record JACQPF010000325.1, read on the forward strand.
ATGATGAAGATAAGCTCTCTGAGCTTCTGATCGCCAAGTCTCCGTTGAAGCGGAATTTTCAGAGCCCCCTACCTCTGGCCGAGACCGCGGGGCGGATCAAGCAAAACCTCGCGCGAAAGGGTTACGCGTTGCGGGAACACCGGGAAGCGAACGAAGTTCACCTCTGGGCGGCCAAGCACCGGCTCCAACGCTGGGGCGATTTTCTCCTTCACACAAGCATCGTGCTGATTTTAGCCGGGGCCCTTGCCGGCTCCCTCGTGGGTTTTGAGGAGTTCCTGCCCGTGCTGGAGGGGCGGGACAGCCCCATGAGGAACCGGCCCTGGCAGGTGGCGGTCGACAAGTTCACCGTGAAATATTATCCGGAGACGGGCACGGCCCGCACGTTCGCCAGCGACCTCCGCGTCGTGGATGGAGGTCAGCCCGTCGGGACCAAAAAGATCGTGGTGAACGATCCGCTGGACATCGGCGGGGTGCGCTTCTATCAAGCGTCCTGGGGGATGACGGGAATGCTGCGCTCGGCCACCCTGGAGTTTCAGGGGTCGAAAGGGTCCAAGATGTCCCTCCTCGTGCCGACCGGAGGCCGGTCGCCGATCCCGGACACAAACCTGTTCGTCTCCGCGGACTCCCTCCTTCCCCATTTTACCGTCGACGGATCCAGCCGCCCGGATTCCATGGGACTTGAGCCGAGGAACCCCGCGGTGCTCATCCATTTCTTTGAAGGGGAGAAACAGATCTCTTCCCTTTGGCTTCTCCGGGACCACCCCCACATCGCATTTCAAGTGCAGCCGGATGAATCGTTGACGCCCGTCTCCCGGCCGCCGTTCCGGGTGGCGGACTTCGATCCTGTTAAGTTTTCCGGAATCCAAATCGCCTATGATCCGGGGGCCCAATGGGTGGGGTACGGCTGTGTGATGCTTTTGGCGGGGCTCGCGCTGCATTTTTACTTTCATCAGCGCCGTCTCAGGCTTCTTCTCACCGCGAACGGCGGAGGGACCCATGTGAGGGCGGGCGGCTGGAGTTCGCGCCATGCGCGGGATTTCGAGGCGGAGTTTCAGCGCCTGCTCGACGAATTTTGATACGATATACGCTCATTAGAGGAGGAACACCATGGGAATGACTGAAATGGTGCTGTTCAACTTGGCTTTTGCCGGATACACCCTCGTGTTGGCCCTGTATTTCGCCTACGCCTTCACGCGGAGGGAGTCCTTTAGCCGCTCGGCCTACCGTCTATTGACGGGGACGGTGGCTCTGCATGTGTTGAGCCTGGGGGCGCGCGTGCTCGCGGCCCGGGTGATTCCGGAGCACACGTGGTATGTGCCCTGGAGCAATTGGTTCGAGAGCTTCTCCCTGTTCGCTTTGCTGATCGCTCTCGTTTTTCTCATCGTCCAGGCCAGGACGCGCCTGCCCATTCTGGGCGTTTTCGTCATGCCTTGGTCGTGGCTGGCCATCGTCATGGCGTTGTCTTACCCTTTCTTCTCGACGCCGAACGCGTCGATCGCTTCTTTCGGGGGGTTCTGGGCGTTCATCAATTCCGCCCGGGAAATCCCCAAGCTGGCGCCCGCGCTTCAATCGTATTGGATGGCGATCCATGTCCCCGTGATGTTTTTCTCCTACTCGGCGTTCGCCAACGCGTTCGGGATCGGCATCGCCTACCTCATTCAAGAACGGCAGATCAAATCCAAAAAGCCGACGGAGCTGTCTTATCGCCTCCCCTCGCTGGAGGAGCTGGACCGTTTGATCTACCGCATCATCGTCATCGCCTTCCCCGTTCTGACTCTAGGCATCATGCTCGGGGCGCGCTGGGCCTATGACGCGTGGGGCCGGTATTGGGGTTGGGACGCCAAGGAAACCTGGGCGCTCATCACGTGGTTCATTTACCTTATCTATCTCCACATGCGCCTGGTGATGGGGTGGCGCGGCCGCCGGACGGCGTATCTGTCCCTGGCGGGATTCGCGGTGGTGATCTTCACCTATGTCGGAGTCAATTACTTATCGGAACTCCACGGGTTTTTGTCCGGGACAGGGCGGTAGGTCGGATAAACAGATGAGGCATCTCCTTTTGGTTGGCGTCTCACACAAAACCGCCCCCGTGGAATGGCGGGAGCGGTTGGCTGTCCCCGAACCGAAGCTGCCGGTCCTTTTCCAAAACCTTAAGGACGGCGGGGGCGCGACGGAAGCGGTGATCTTGTCCACCTGCAACCGCGTGGAGATCTACGCGGCGACGCCGGATGCGATGGGTTCTCGGGAGTCCATTCGGAAGGAGCTGGCCTCCGTGCAGGGGGATCCGTCCCTCGCGAGTTGCCTGTATTCGCAGGAAGATGAGGACGCCGTCCGGCATCTTTTCCACGTGGCCTCGGGCTTGGATTCTTTGGTGGTGGGCGAATCGGAAATCCTGGGGCAGGTCAAGCGGGCCTATGAAGCGGCCTTCGTAGCCCAGGCGACCGGGAAATTGACCAACGTGATCTTTCAGCGCGCTCTTTACGTGGGGAAACTCGTGCGGACCCGCACGCGGATTTCCGAAGGGCCCACGTCGGCGGCCAGCCTGGCCGTGGCGCTGGCGGAACGGATTTTTGGGAACTTGAAAGAATGCCGCGTCCTGATCCTCGGCGCAGGCGAGATGGCGGAAACGGCCGCCGATTCGTTTTTAAGCCAGAAAGTGGCCAGGCTGACCGTGGTGAACCGCACGCTGGAGAAAGCCCAGGAGCTCGCCCGGCGTTTTCAAGGCGAGGCTGCGCCCTATGATCGTCTGCAGGCGGAACTGGCCAAAGCCGACGTCGTGCTCTGTTCCACCGGCGCGCCGGACTACGTCCTCAAGCGGGCCGAAGTGGCCGGCGTCATGCATCAGCGAAGAGAAAAACCCTTGTTCCTGATCGATATTTCCGTGCCGCGGAACATCGAGCCGGCGGTGCACCACCTTGAAAACGTCTACCTGTACAACATCGATGATTTGCAGTCCCTCGTTGACGAGAACCGAGCGCGCCGCCAGAGCGAAGTGGACAAAGCCGTCGCCCTGGTGGATGAAAAAACCCAGGAGTTTCATGTGTGGTACGACGCTTGGCGGCGGGGAGAGACCGCCACGTTGCGCCACGCCAAGGGGGAAGACGCATCCACGTTCTCCGCGGACGCCGCGCCGGAAAAACCATGAGCGATCAACTGCGTCTCGGCACGCGCGGAAGCGCTTTGGCGTTGGCCCAATCCCACCAAGTGCGGGCGCATCTTTTGTCGCGATTCCCTTCTTTAGAAATTGACGTCGTCGTCATCAAAACCACCGGCGACAAGCTCTCCGAATCTCCCTTATCGGCGATCCCGGGGAAGGGCGTGTTTATTAAAGAGATCGAAGAAGCCCTTTTGGAAAAACGGGTGGACTTCGCCGTGCATTCTATGAAAGACCTCCCCACCGATCAACCCGGCGGATTGATCGTGGGGGCCGTTCCGCCGAGGGAAGACCCGCGCGACTGCCTGATTTCCCGCTCGGGACAAACTCTGTCCGGTCTCCCGAAAGGGTCCGTTGTGGGAACCAGCTCTCTTCGCCGCCAGGCCCAGGTCCTGGCGGCGGGCGGCCAAGTCACCGTACAAAACATTCGAGGGAACTTGGACACGCGCTTGCGAAAAGTGAAGGCTGGGGAGGTGGAGGCGGTGGTGGTGGCCCACGCCGGAGTGAAGCGCCTGGGTCGCGCTGGGGAAATCACCGAAGTCCTTTCTTATGACGTGATGCTTCCCGCGCCCGGACAGGGCTGCTTGGCCATCGAAGTCCGGGATGAGGATTCAAAGACTCGAGAATTCATTTCCGTTTTGGACCATGCCTCCAGCCGCCGCGCCGCCGAAGCGGAGAGGGCCTTCCTGGCGGCTTTGGGGGGAGGCTGCCGCGTGCCCATCGCCGCGTACGCCCGAGACGTTGGGGGCGCATTGGTTTTGGACGGCCTCGTCATCAGTCCCGACGGCAAAAGGAAAGCCAAAGGGCGGCTCTCAGGCGATTTTCAAGCGGCCGCGCGGATGGGGGAAGATTTGGGAGAAAAACTGCTCAAAGAAGGCGCCTCAGACATCCTGAAAACGTCCGATGGGGACAACGGTTTCGGAGCCTGATCGCGTGCCCACCGTCATCGTCACGCGGGCCGAGTCCCAGGCCGCTTCTCTCGTTCGCAAACTCGCCGCCCAGGGGATGACCGTCTTAGAAAGTCCCGCGATCCGGGTTGCGCCCCTGCCCTTCACGAAAAAAGCCCGCCTCTGTTTGGATAACTTGTCTCGGTATGACGGTGTTCTTTTCACGAGCGCCAATGCGGGAGAGATCTTTTTACGTCACTGGAAAAAGAAGAAGCGCTCCTGGCCGTCAAAGACCGCCCTCTATGTCATCGGACCCAAAACCGCCGAGGCGCTGAAAACGGGCGGGCTGCCGGTCCGCGGGGTGGCGAACACCTTCGTTTCCGAATCCCTCGCGGACCTTCTGGGGCCGGTCCGCAACAAGCGGTTCCTCCTGCCTCGCGCGCGGGAGGGCCGGGATGTCCTTCCCGCCCTTCTCAAGGCCGGCGGCGCCCGGGTCGATCTCTGGCCGCTCTATCGCACGGTCCCGGTGAAAATGAGCCGGGAGATCAAGAAGGCCCTTTTGTCGGGTCGGGCCCACGGCGTGACGTTCGCCTCTCCTTCCGCGGTGCATTCGTTCATGAGCCATTTCCGTCCCGCCCAGCGGAAAACGATTTTTTCGACGACACGGTCGGCTTCCATCGGGCCGATCACCACGCAAGCTCTGCGATCCTACGGAATCGCACCCGTCATCCAGGCCAAGCGGTCCACGGCGGAGGATTTGGCTCTTGCTTTGGTTCGCCATTTCGCAAAAAAAGGAAAATGAAATGAGTCTCCAACCCTCCACCTCTCTGCTGGTCAAAACGCTCACGAAGGCTTTGCACGAGTCGGGCGTGATCCTGAAACGCTCCCTCCGCGCGCCGATCGTTTCGTTCAAAGGCAGCCCCGTCAACATCGTCACCTCAGCCGATCAAGCCTCCGAGAAAAAAATCCTTCGCGTGCTGCGGTCTGAATTCCCGGACCATGGGTTCCTGACGGAGGAGTCGGGCGCGCACGAGTCCTCTTCGCCCTACCGCTGGATCATCGATCCCTTGGATGGAACGGTCAACTTCGCCCACGGTCTTCCGCACTGCTGCGTGTCCATTGGGTTGGAGAAGAATGGGAAAATGCTCCTGGGGGGAGTTTACGATCCCTTCAAAGAGGAAATGTTCTTGGCCGTCCGCGACAAGTGGGCGACGTGCAATGGCCGCCGCATCCGGGTGTCGCGGACGAAACAGCTCATCGGAGCTCTTCTCGTGACGGGGTTCCCCTACGATCGCCAAGAGCGGGCGCGATATTACTTGTCTTTCGTCGAAAGTTTTATGACGCAGACCCAAGGCCTGCGCCGTTACGGGGCGGCCGCCCTCGACATGGCGTATATCGCCGCCGGGCGTTTTGACGGATATTGGGAGTTCAACTTGAAGCCTTGGGATGTGTCCGCCGGCTGGCTTCTCGTGGAGGAGGCCGGCGGGAAAGTGAGTGATTTTAAAAATCAGCCCTATCGTTTGGACGACACCCGCCAAACGCTTTGCACCAACGGTCTTTTGCACGCCGACATGCTGAAGGTTCTGGAGAAGGCTTGAAGGAATATTTGATAAAATAGGCATCATTTCGTTTTCTGGTTCGGAAAGGAACATCATGGGATTTCCCGCCACGCGTCTGCGCCGTTTGAGACAATCTCCGGCTCTCCGCCGGATGCTTCAGGAGGTCCGTTTGTCCCCGGCGGACCTCATCCAGCCCTTTTTCGTCTGTCATGGGGAAAACGTGCGCCGGTCCGTGTCGTCCATGCCGGGGGTTCATCAGCTTTCCGTGGATCAACTGGTGAAGGAGGCCGGGGAAACGTTCCGGCTGGGGGTCCCGGCGGTCATCCTCTTCGGCATCCCGGCCGAGAAAGATCCGCTCGGGAAAGAAGCCTACGCGCCCCAGGGCGTCGTGCAGAGGGCCGTCCGCGCCCTGAAGGAATCCTTCCCGGAGCTGTTCGTTTTCACGGACCTTTGCTTTTGTGAATACACGGACCACGGTCATTGCGGGGTCGTGAAAAACGGAAACGTGGACAACGACGCCACCTTGGAACTCTTGGCCCGAACGGCGGTGGTTCAGGCGGAATCGGGGGCGGACGGCGTGGCTCCGTCCGGAATGATGGACGGCGCCGTCGGAGCCATTCGCCGCGCGCTGGACCAAGCCGGGTTCTCTTCGAGACTCATCATGGCCTACGCGGCGAAATTTGCGTCGGCTTTTTACGGGCCGTTCCGCGAGGCCGCGGGATCCACGCCCCAATTCGGCGATCGCCGGGCCTATCAGATGGACCCCCCCAACGCGCGCGAGGCCCTGCGGGAAGCGGCTTTGGATATTGAGGAAGGGGCGGACATCGTGATGGTGAAACCCGCCCTGGCCTACCTCGACGTCATCCGGCAGGTGAAGGACCGGTTCCATGTTCCGGTGGCGGCGTATAACGTCTCGGGTGAGTTCTCCATGGTCGCGGCCGCCGCGGCCAACGGATGGCTGGACGGTCCGGCCGTGGCCCGGGAAATCCTTTTGTCCATCAAGCGCGCCGGGGCCGACGTGATCCTGACATATCACGCAAAGGACATCGCGCAACGGCTGCAATCTTTGGATCGGTGATCACAGGCCCACTCATGACGTTTTTGAAATATCGAAGGCCCCTGTTTCTGCTCATGGCCGCCGGCTTGTTCCTGGCCGCGGGCGGGTGTTTCCGCCGAGCGACCGTGCGGGGGCCGGGAGACCCCGATTGGGGCGTCCGGATCACATGGCACGGCCATTCCTGTTTTTCATTCGAAGACAGCGTGGGCCGGTTGTTTCAGATCGACCCGTTCGATGAATCCATCGGCTACAAACTCGCCTGGGTGGAGCCGGATGTGGTGCTGATCACTCACGACCATTTCGATCACAGCTATCTCAGGCACGCGGCCGGTTTTGAGCTGGTGACGAGCACGGGGGTGCACGTCGTCTCGGGGATCGAAGTGACGGGCCTCCCGGGATACCACGACGCCGAAGAAGGGAAAAAGCACGGCCTTTCGCGGGCCTACGTTTGGGAAATGGGCGGTTTGCGCCTGGCGCACTTGGGGGACATCGGGCAGAACGTTCTCACCCCCGAGCAGCGGGAGGGGCTGCAGAACATCGATATCCTGTTTATCCCCGTCGGTGGAAAGACCACCGTGGACGCTCCCGCCGCCGCCCGGCTGATCGATGAGATCCATCCCCGCGTGGTCGTTCCCATGCACTATGGGAACGAGCAGGTCCGCTTCTTCGAATTCGAGCCGGTGGAGAATTTCCTGGATTTGTACGAGGAAGTGCTCCCCTTGCCGGAGACCAGCTTTCAGATGCGCCGGGCCAACCTGCCGGAAAAGCTGACGATTTACATCCCGTCCTTACCTCCGGCGGAATGACCATGACTGGCGTGAAAATGAACCGTTCCCGACAATTGTTTCGAAAAGCCGAGTCGCTTCTGGTCGGCGGAGTCAATTCCCCGGTCCGCGCGTTTCGCGCGGTGGGGGGCCGCCCGCTTTTCATCGCCCGCGCCCGCGGCGCCACCGTGTGGGACGCGGATGGGCGTCCGTATGTGGATTACCTCGGGTCCTGGGGCCCGATGATTTTGGGGCACGCGGTGCCCGAGGTTATTCGGGCGGCGGGAAACGCTCTGAAGAACGGAAGCTCCTACGGGGCCCCGGCGGAGGTGGAAGTGCGCGCGGCGGCCATGGTGCGGGAGGCTTTTCCCTCCATGGAGAGGGTGCGCTTCGTCAGTTCCGGCACGGAAGCCTGTATGTCGGCCCTCCGGCTGGCCCGAGGGTACACCGGGCGGCGGTACATCGTCAAGTTCGCGGGCTGTTATCACGGGCATTCGGACGGCCTTCTGGTTTCGGCGGGAAGCGGAGCGGCCACTTTCGGCCATCCCACCTCCGCCGGAGTGCCGCCGGAGGTGGCGCGGCTGACCATCGTCCTCCCCTATAACGACGAGAGCGCCGTGGAGTCCGCTTTCCGCAAGTGGGGCAAGGAAATCGCCTGCGTCATCGTCGAACCCGTTTCCGGGAACATGGGGGTTGTCGCGCCGGAGATGTCTTTTTTATGCGCTCTGCGCCGGCTCACGAAAAAACACGGCGCGCTCTTGATTTTCGACGAGGTCATCACGGGGTTCCGGTTGTCCTTGGGAGGAGCCCAGGCGCTCTTCGGCCTCCGGCCGGACCTGACGTGCCTGGGGAAGATCGTGGGCGGCGGGTTCCCCGTCGGAGCTTTCGGCGGGCCCCGGCGGATCATGGAGAAGCTGGCCCCCCTCGGACCGGTGTATCAGGCCGGAACCCTCTCGGGAAACCCCGTGGCCATGGCCGCCGGATGCGCGGTCCTCGCCGAATTGAAAAAGGCGCGGCCCTACGGACGCCTGCGGGAAAAGACGCGGACGTTGGCCGAGGGCATCCGCGAGTCGGGGCGGCGCCGCGGCCAAAAGATCGTCGTGAATTCCATGGAGTCCCTGTTCACCGTTTTCTTCACGGACCGGCCGGTGACGGATTTCGCCTCGGCCCTCCGCTGCGACACGCGGCGTTACGCGCGGTTTTTCCACGGCCTTTTGAAACGCGGGGTCTATTTTCCGCCGGCCCAATTCGAGGCGGCCTTCGTGTCGGCGGCCCATCAGGGCAAAGACATCCGAAAGACGCTTGCGGCCGTTGATGATGTCTTCCGGGAAATGAAATAAACGTGGAGCTCCTCTGGCTTTCTGAAAAAGACGTGGCCTCGCTCTTGACGGTGGAAGACGCGCTTCCTCTGGTGGAGTCCGCGTTCGTCTCCATCGGCAAAGGCGAGGCGCGCATGCCTCCTAAAGTCTACTTGGATTTCAGCGAGTTCAACGGCGACCTCCGGGCCATGCCGGCTTATTTGCCCAAAGCGGGCGTGGGCGGGAAGAGGCCTTTCGCCGGAGTGAAGGTGGTGAACTCGCACCCCGGGAACCCGGAGAAGGGTCTGCCCACCGTGGCGGCCGTGATGATTTTGAACGATCCGGAAACCGGAATGCCCCTCGCTCTCATCTCGGCCGGGCACCTCACGGACATGCGAACCGGCGCCGCTGGCGGCGTGGCGGCCAAGCATTTGGCGCGGCAGGAATCCGCCGTTGTGGGGTTGGTGGGTTGCGGGCGCCAGGCCGCGACCCAATGGCGGGCGCTTCGAGACCTGTTCGAGATCCGGGAAGTGCGCGTGGCGGGCCGCACCTTTCAGGAAGCGGAAACCTTTTGCCGACAGGAAGCCCGGGGACAGAAGCCGGTTTTTATGCCTTGCCGGTCCGTCAAAGATGCTTGCCGGGCGGACATCGTCGTCACCACCACGCCGTCGCATGAACCCGTGGTCAAGGCCGAATGGATTCGTCCCGGCACCCACGTCAACGCCATCGGCGCCGACGCCCCGGGCAAGCAGGAGCTGGAAACCGCCCTGCTGTTGAAGTCCCGCGTGTTCGTGGATTTGGCGGAGCAGGCGTTCCACGCCGGGGAAGTGAACGTCCCCCTGACCCGGGGTGAACTGAAGCCGGAGAACATCACCGGGAACCTGGGCGATGTGCTGGTCGGCCGAAAAAAGGGCCGGCGCTCGGCGGAAGAGATCACCGTTTTCGACTCCACCGGGCTGGCGGCCCAGGACGTCGCGGTGGGGGCCTGGGTCTATCAAAAGGCCGTCGAGAAAAAGATAGGAGTGAAGCTCACGTGACCGACATTCAACCGTTTCGCGCGTTTCGTTATGAAGAGAAATTGCTGTCCAAGCTGCCTCGATTGATTTGTCCTCCCTATGATGTCATTCCCCCCGAAGAACAAAAGCGGTTGAGCCGGCGGCATCCCGCCAATTTCATTAAAGTGGAGTTGCCGTCGGGGAAGGCGCCCGCGAAATATTCCGGCGCGGCCCGGTTGTGGCGGCAATGGCTCAAGCGGGGCGTGATGGCGCGCGAGGGCGCGCCTTGTTTTTATTTTTACGAAGCGGTGTTCTCGTCTCAGGCGGACGGAAGGACGCTGGTTCGCCGCGGATTTTTTGCCGCCCTCCGCTTGGTCCCTTGGGGGAAAGGCGTGCATCCGCACGAGAAAACGCTTCCCACGCCGAAGGCGGATCGCCTCAAACTTTTCAAGGCCATGCGGACTCAGACCAGTTCCATTCAATGCTTATTCCAAGATTCCACCGGCCGGTCTTCGAAGATTTTGGACAAGGCCATGCGCGGCCCGCGCTGGGTGGAATTCCGCGACGAGGCCGGCGTGCGGCACAAGATTTGGCGGGTCACCGACGCCGCGACTCTGACGGCCCTGCAAAAGATCCTCCGCCGCGCCCCGGTGGTGATCGCCGATGGACATCACCGCTACGAGACGTCCCGCGCCTACAGCGCCTGGGCTCGGGGGAAGTGGGGGAAACGTTCCCCGGCCTCGAATTACGTCATGACGTATTTCTCTCCGGCCGACGACCCGGGGCTGGAGGTTTTGCCGACGCACCGCGCCGTGGGGTGGGACAAGCGCAAATTCGTGAACTTGGAGAAGTGGGGTCGGCTTGAGCCCGTGAGCGGGCTGAAGGCGTTGACCTCAATCATGAAGAGGGAAAAATCAGCCGACGCCCGGCAAGTGGGTGTTTATCACGAAGGGAAGTTCTACCGGTACCGGTTCACGAAGGTCCCGCCGGGCATTAAGAACACGCCCCACCGGGACCTGGCCGTGGCCTGCCTGCACGCCGGCCCGTTGGACGGGCTCGGGAAAGAAGACTTCGTCTTCACTCGACGGCCTGAGGACGCCGTGCAAGCGGCTCGGCGCATGAAGGGCTGGGCGTTTTTCCTGGCGCCCAACACGGTCGCGGAAGTGATCCGAGTGGCCGCGGCGGGATACGTCATGCCGCCCAAGTCCACATATTTCTACCCGAAGCTGCCGTCGGGGCTGGTGAGCCATTCTCTTTTCGGAGAGCTTTAATTACGGCCATTCATGTCTGAACTCGACATCGCCCTGATCGGGCTGGCTGTTCTGGGGACCTACCTGGGGATGGAAATCGGGGTGGTCTCGGCGCTTTTTAATATCCTCGGGGGGTTCGTCGGCAGCTGGGCGGCGTCCCGGTTTTACTTTCCTCTCTTGAAGTTCTTTCCGGAATCCCCCGCGAAAGCCTATTACCTCATTTTCATCGTTGTCGCCGGGGGCCTCGTGGCGTCGGGGATTTGGCTCAGCCAGAGACTGGAGCGTTATTTCCTGGGATTGATCGACAAATTCCTGGGAGCTCTGCTGGGGATCGTGCTGAGCTTTGCGGTGTCCACGGCCCTGCTCTTTCCTCTCCTGGCGGCGCAATCGCCGGGGGCCCTGGCCCTTTTTCAGCGGTCCGCCTTCGCTCCTTTCGTGATGCGCACCTCCCAGCGCCTTTTCCGCATCACGCCCGCTTCGGTGTGGAACCGCTTGGACCCGTTGCTCGAATCCGAACAGGTTTACCGGGTAAGGAAATTGGTGGAAACGTCCGGGTCTCTCCCCGGCGGCAAACGCCGGAACTCCTGGATCATCGTTCAACCCGCCGAGTAAAACCCGCCGGGTCTTTGTCGGACGCCTTTTCCCGGATCTCCTATTCGATAAACCTTTTTTCTTGACGAAGTTCGGGGTCGGACATGAGGGCCATGGCCGTTTTCATATTTCGGAAACCGAGTCTGCGGTAGAAAGCTTCCTTTTCGGATCTTTCTTGCCGAGGGGGGCCAACTCAACCACTTTGGCGAGTTCCTCCCAGCACACCCTTTCGACGTCGGTCGAAAACTGAATATCCATGCGCCCTCCGAATGGTCAGGGCTGTTCGGCCCGTTTTTTTAAACCCGCCATGGTTTCCGGCAGGCTCTTTCTCATTTTGTTTCCAATGATCCGGCCGAACAGGAAGGAAAGAGGTCCCGTGAAGGTGACCTTGTGGGTGATTTCAGTCGAAGGGCCGGCGCGCTTGAGAGAATGATCAAAGCGAAGAAGGCAGAGGGGAAGGCGTGAGACGTCCGAGAACGATTGGTCCTTAATCACCTCAATGATCTCTAATTGAATCGCCGGGCCGCCGGCGGGGACGACGGTTCCGCGAACACCGGCCTCGAGCGCTCCCTCAAGCCGGGAGTCCTTTAATCCTTTATCCCAGTCCTTCCAGCCTTTCACGTTCTCATAAATCCGGAACACCTTTTCCGGCGATGCCGTTGTCTGAACCGAATGTTGGAAACTGATCATGGATGCACCTCTCGATCGCTGATGACGCGGGCGCGTTATGCGCTGTTGGCCATGGATTGTCTGAGAAATCAAGCCGCCAAAAAAAATCGATGGGCGGAACAAAGACGTTTTGTGCCAAAAGGCGCATTTTTGATTATATCCTTGAGAGGGTGAACGAGTCAATGAAAAGGCGGATCCAAGTGGAAGCGAAGGGAGACGAAGTTGGGAGGATATCTTATAATGAAAACTTATGGGAAAGATAACGAAATGGCGGGTGGATCGCCTGGCCTGTCCGGAGATGCGGCCGGACCGGAGAAAACTTTGGGATTTGTTGGGCGATTCCCGTTATCGATTTTGGTTGGACGGCGGCTCGAAGACGAATCAAGGGGCGGATAACGGGTTCACCTATTTTGCCTGGGGAGAACCGGTTTGGGTCTTTCATGGCAAAAACGGCCGGGGGGAGATCCGCACAAAGAACGGTACGGTTGAAAAGATTTCGTTTGACGATCCCACGGATGTGTTAAGGAATTTGTTGGGAAAGGGCGCCGTTGCGGGAAAGGCCTTTGGCGGGGGGGCGGTGGGGTTCTGGGGCTATGAATGCGCGCGCTATTTCGAAAGGGCGCTGGACCCGGGCGAACGATCGAAGAAAAGCCCCGGGACTGTTCCGGATTTCGTCTGGGTCCTTCCGCCCTTCTGGGCCCGGTGGGATCCCCGCGGAACGGTCCACCTTCTTTCCCAGAGAGATTCGGCGTCTCCAAAAGACTATAATCTATTGGAATCGTGGCGGGAAAAGATCTCTGGGCTTCCGGCCGAAAAAAGGAAAACGCCTCCCGAAAAGAGGGGGAGCTTTCCGGAGGTCCTCAGGGCCATCTCGAAACGGCGCCGGGCGGACTATGAAAAGAAGGTCCGCCGCATTCAGCGCTACATCGCCGCGGGCGACATTTACCAGGCGAACCTCACGCAACGGTTGGAATGGGCTTGGGGAAAAGGGACCCGCGATCCTGCGGATTTTTTTGATGCCCTTCGCGCGCTGAACCCGTCGCCCTACGCGGCTCTCATGCAGTTCGACGATTTTTCCCTGGCGAGTTGCTCTCCCGAGCTTTTGCTTCGGGTGCGCGGCGACAGGGCCGAGACGCGCCCCATCGCCGGCACGCGTCCCCGGGGGGCGACCCGGCGGGAAGACCGCGCGCTTTCGGGAGAGTTGCTGCTGAACGAGAAGGAGCGCGCGGAGCATGTGATGCTTCTGGACCTGGAGCGGAACGACCTGGGCCGCGTGTGCCGTCCCGGCACGGTGCGAGTGACGGAGAAGATGGTTTTGGAGAAGTATTCACACGTGATTCACATCGTTTCGCATGTGGAGGGGCGATTGAAAGAGCGTCAAGACGGGCTGCATGCCATGCGAGCGCTTTTCCCCGGAGGCACCATCACGGGGTGCCCCAAAATCCGCTGCATGGAAATTTTGGAGGAACTCGAGCGCGAGCCGCGGGGGCCATTTTTCGGGAGTGCCGGCTGGATCGGTTTCGACGGCGGAATGGACCTCAACATCCTGATCCGCACGGCCTTGATCCAAGGGAACCGGTTGCGCCTGCGCGTGGGCGCGGGGATCGTGGCGGATTCCGTTCCCGCCAAGGAGTTCGAGGAGACCCTCCACAAAGCGCGGGCCTTGGCGGCGGCCTATGAGCTTTGCCGAAGAAGGACAAATGGACTATCCTAAAAAAATTTGGGTCAACGGCCGTCTGGCCGATCCCCGCCGCCCCGCGGTCTCGGCCTATGATCACGGTTTCCTTTACGGCGACGGCGTGTATGAGACCCTGCGGGTCTACAACGGGCGTTTGTTCCGCTTTGATCGGCATTTCCAGCGGTTGAAACATTCCGCGCGGAGCGTGCGGATTCCCATCCCCTATCCCGGAAAGACCATCGAACAGGGTCTTTACCGTTTATTGGAGGTCAACCGGCTGCAAGACACCTCTCTTCGCATCACCTTGACGCGCGGGCCTGGCCCCTTGGGGTTTGACCCCCGCCCTTGCCGGTCTCCCAGCCTCGTCTTGACGCCCGGCCCCGCCCTCCGGCCGCTGGACTCTCTCTTTTGCCGGGGCATTCGCCTGGCCATCGTTCGCGTGCGCCGAAACGCCAGAACGTCCCTGGATCCGGCCATCAAGTCCACAAACAACTTGAACAACATCCTCGCCAAAATGGACGCCATCCGGTCAAATGCGTTTGAAGCCCTGATGTTGAACGTGGAGGGATATTTGACGGAAGGAACGGTTTCGAACGTTTTCTTTGTGTCCAAAGGCACTTTGAGGACGCCGGACTTGGCGTGCGGTCTATTGGCGGGCGTGACGAGGGATATCGCCATCCACCTCGCAAAGCGCCGGGGATGGAAAGTGGCGGAGGGGTGGTTCAAGCCGAAAGACCTGCTCACCGCACAGGAAATTTTTCTAACGAGCACAATTCTAGAGATCATGCCGGTCACCTCGATCGTGGATGAGAAAAAGCGCGTCCATCGCGTCGGGGCGGGCCGCGCGGGGGCTTGGGCTTCGCTTCTTGAGAAGGATTTCCAGGACCTCGTTTCCCGCGAGACGGGAGCGGTGATTTCCAAGAAAAAGGAGGGACGGTTAACCAATGGGTTCATGGGGTGACAAATTATCGGTTCTTGGGCTTCTGTGGATTCGGTTGCTCATGGGGGCGGGAATCGCCTATCACGGGTATGGGAAAGTCTTTGGCGGGCGGATGGATCAGTTCGCCGAAGGCGTGGCCAGGATGGGGTTCCCCGCGCCGGAGATGTTCGCCTGGGCGGCCGCCGTGTCGGAGTTGGCGGGAGGCCTTCTGATCGTCCTGGGGTTTAAGACACGAGCGGCGGCCTCGCTCGTTTTTGTCGTCATGAGCGTGGCGGCGTTCGTCCACCACGGCCAGGATCCTTTTAAGATGAAGGAGTTGGCCTTGGCGTATTGGACGGTGTCCGGAGCGTTGGCGCTGACGGGGGGCGGGCGAGCGTCTTTGGACGAATTGTTTTAGGGCTCGGTGTGAAGGAACGGGGCCTTTGAGGCCAGGATCGATCGGATCCGGTCGTCAAGGTAGTCCAAATGGAAGGGTTTTGTGATGTAGTCGTTGGACCCCAGCCGCATGGTTTGCAGCCGGAGATCGTCGTACGCGGTGAGGACGATGACGAGGATGTCCTGGCTGATTTTTCGGACCTGCTGCAGGAACTCAATGCCGTCCATGTTCGGCATGCGGATGTCCAAAAGGACGAGATGAGGTTTCTCCCTTTGGACAAGGGCCATGGCCTCCACGCCATCGGAAGCGGTGAAGACGGCATGGCCTCTTTTTTCGAGATGTTTGGTGACCAATTGCCGGATGACGGGCTCGTCATCGACAACAAGGATTTTGTATTTCATAGCCACTTTATAGTATGTGCCGGATCCTTTCGCTTTACAAGCCCTCCGTTGAAAGGAACGTCTTTATGAAAACGACGAAAATTGCGGTGGTCCAAACCAGTCCCGTTCTGGGGCAGAAGGACAAGAACCTCGCTCGCGCGCTCTCCCTGATGCAGGAAGAGGCGGCCGACGTGTACGTCCTCCCCGAACTGGCTATGGAGGGCTACAATTTCACGTCCCGGGAACAGGTGAACGCCCTCGCGGAGCTGTCCGGCCGGGGACCGGCGTATGAGGCGCTTCAAGCGTTCGCCCAAAGCCGAAAAGCCTACGTGGCCTACGGTTTTTTGGAGCGGGCGAAGGAAGGGTTTTACAACGCTTCCGCGCTCTTGGGCCCGGCGGGGCTCATCAGCGTGTACCGAAAAACGCACCTCTTCGACCGGGAAAAGCTGTTTTTCCTGCCGGGGGACAGCGGGTTCCAAATCTACCATTTGCCCTTCGGCGTGGTGGGGATGATGATCTGTTTCGATTGGTATTTCCCGGAAGCGATGAGGACCCTGGCGCTGAAGGGCGCGCAGTTGGTGCTCCACCCGTCGAACCTGGTGTTGCCCCACTGCCCGGACGCCATGCTGACGCGCTGTCTGGAGAACCGGGTGTTCGCCGCCACAGCCAACCGGGTGGGCACAGAAGAGGGCGGAGAGGGCCCCCTCACGTTCATCGGCCGGAGCGAGGTGGTGTCCCCGCGGGGGGAAATCCTCGCGCGGCTGGGCCCCGCGCAAGAAGGCGTCTGCGCGGCGGAGTGCGATTTGTCTTCGGCTTTGCGGAAGGATGTGACCAGCCGCAACGACGTGTTCAAGGACCGGCGGACCGAATTCTACCTAACCTGAGGAGGGCCGATGATCCTCGTGACGGGCGCGACGGGAACCGTGGGTTCGGAGGTGGTGAGGCGGCTTTCCGCCTTGGGAGTCCCCTTTCGGGCGATGACGCGACATCCGGAAAAGGCCGCCCGGCTGCGTCAAATCGCGGGGGGGACGCGCCTTGAGGTCGTGAAGGGAGACATGGCCCGGCCGGAGACGTTGGACGGGGCCGTGGCGGGCGTCGACGCGGTATTTTTGCTGAGCGAGGCGCATCCGCGCCAGGTGGAAATGCAAGGCCATATAGTGAACGCGGCCAAGAGGGCCGGCGTGAGGCGGATGGTGAAATTGTCCGTGCTGGGCGCGGACGAAACCTCCCCCCTGGCCGTCGGGCGATGGCACCGGACGACGGAAAAACAAATTGAAAGCTCGGGGTTTTCATTCACGCACCTGCGGCCTCACTACTTCATGCAAAACCTCCTGGCGTACGCTCCCGCGATCGCCAAGCGGGGAGTCTTCCACGCTCCTCTCGGAGACGGAAAAATCAGCCTGGTGGATGTCCGCGACATCGCCGCCGTGGCGGCCCGGGTCCTCACCGAGAAAGGGCACGAAGGGAAAGCCTACGACGTCACGGGGCCGGAGGCGATTTCATTCCATGAAGCGGCGGCGAAGTTGTCGAAAGCGTTGGGCCGGGAGGTGGCGTACCGGGACGTGCCGGCGGACAATGCCGAGAGAGGGATGAGGATGGGG
>JACQPF010000032.1 GCA_016207625.1 Elusimicrobiota bacterium
AGCTTATCCCCCGCAGCCGCCGGGCGCCAGATGAAATCCAATACTTTTTGACACTCTATTCCCAAGCATAAGGGGCCGGCGGCCCCTGTCAAGGCAACAAATTATGAACGGGGCCGCGGGAGTCCTTCCGGCCCCGTTTTTCCCCGCACCCTCCTGAAGCCCGAATGCGTTTAGCGATGGGCTTGAGGATTCCCTTCAAGCCCAAGGTTTCCGTCGGAAAAATCCCCGTGTTGGCGCGGCAAATCCCCCAGGGACCATCGAACGGTCCTCCCGGAATGGCCGCCGTTTCAGGCGCGGATCTCGCCCCTGGCGCGGCGGGCGTTATTTGGTTTTTCGGGTCTTGCGGCGGCGGGGTTGGAAGTAATCGAGGGGTTTCCCGTAGATGGCCGCCAGGGACATGAAGTCCACGGCGTCCACGCGCGTTTCGCCGCGCTCCCACCGGGAGACCATCAGGTGGGTCTTCTTGAGCTTCCGGCCGGCGGCGCGCTGGGACAGGCCGGCCTCGCGCCGGGCCCGTCGGAGCCTTCGCAGGAAACTTTGGTATTCGTCGGAATATACGTTGGTCATGGCCTGTCCCCTGGAAGGGACAGGCAAAGTGTAATATCCTAGAGGTGGTTATCAAAAATTGATAACGACTTTTAATGCTGTTTTTGGAAGACTAGGCAGGTCCGGCGCGGCGAAATTCGCCCCCGGGGAGGCCCGCAGAGTGGACACGCGGAAACGCATCCTGGTCGTGGAAGATGAGCCCGACATCCTGGCGCTGTTCGTCCGGCTCCTGGAGGAGGAAGGCTACGAGGTCCTGTCCACCTCCAGGCCGTCGGAGGCCGTGAGGATGTTGGTGGACCTGCGTTTGAGGATCGATGTGCTCATCACGGACCACATGATGCCGGGGATGACGGGCACGGCTCTGGGCCAGATCGCCAAAAGGATGCGCCCCCGGATCCGGGTCATGGGCGTCAGCGGCGTGGCCCTCCTGATCCGGGCCCCGGATTCCCCCTATGACAGCCTGCTTCAAAAACCCGTCAAGGGCCATGATCTGTTGAAGAAGGTCCGCTGGCTGGCCGAGGACTGAGGATCAAATCCGCAGGCTTGCGAGGCCGGTGATGGCAGGAAAATAAGAGGGGATGATTCAAACCACTCCCAAAGTGACGGAACTGTTCAGAAATAGCGCCATCTCGGCCTTGGAGGATTCGACCACTTTACAGCGTCTTTGAACGTCATGGCCCGGTATTGTTCCGCCCTTTTCCTGTCCACCCACGCGCGGATGGCCAGCCGCCGCCCTTCCGTCCTCCGAAAGACCAGCTGATCGCGGCGAAGCGCCCCCGCCTCCGCCTGCCGGTTGACGACGATGAAAAACATTTCCGCATCGGGCATGAGTGGTCCCCGCCGGCGAATGCCTTTTGAACATCAATGGATGAGATAAGTATGGATCTGCTTCAGGCGGGATGTAAGACAAAATTGTCTTAATTATACGCGCTCATTTCCACGCAAGGGCCGGAGAATGGCCCCCACCATCCGTCGGCCGCCCAGCCGTTGGGAAAGGATCCGGTTCTCGCAATCCAGTTCCCGGCCGTCCTTGGCGCGGACCTTGAACCGGAAGGTCCGGCTGAGCAGCTCGTCCGACAGGAGGCGGGAGTAGGCGACGCGGAACATCGCCCGGAAATCCTCGGGGACGATGAGGACCAATGGCTGGCCCTGGAGTTCGGCACCGGACCATCCGAAGGTGAGTTCAAAGGGCCGATTCACGTAGGTGACCCTCCCCCGGTCGTCCGCCAGCACGACCGGAAAGCTCTTCTCGGCTCTCAGTTTGTCCCAGTCTTGATCAGCGGGCTGTTGGAGCGTCAGCGTTTCCTGTGTCATGGGACGGCTCCTTCCTCGGTTGGCTCCTCGCCATCGCCGATGAGTTTCTCGACTTTTTCCAGCAGTTCCGCATCCCGAAACGGCTTCGTCAAGTAGTCGTCGGAGCCGCACACCCGGGCAAACTCCATGTCGGACGTCAGGCTCAGCCCGGACAGCATGAGCACCTTGGTGTGCTTGAGCTCGCCCCGGCTCTTGACGTATCGGCACACGTCGTAGCCGTGGACGATGGGCATCCGAACATCCAGCACGATCAGGTCGGGGCGGGAATCCAAGACGGCCTCGATCCCGCTTCTCCCGTCGTGGAAAATCTCAGCTTGGTAGCCCCGCCCCTCTAGGAGACGCCGCACCAGGTTAGCCACCATGGGGTCGTCGTCCACCACCACGACCCTCTTCGTTCGGACGTCTTTCCGGACATTCCTTATCATATATCAGCCTATGCCTGAAAAACGGATTTTCCCATGCAATGATTTATGAACGGAGGGGGACTGCCACGCGGCGATGGGCAGGATGGTTCCGTCTTAGATCAATATTTGACGATCTCCGCGTAGCCGGAGCAGCGGGCGCATAGGCGGGCCACCATAATCGAGTAAAGCGCCAAACCTCCAGTTTGGTAGACCTGCCGCGCGCCGAGGTCCATGAAGATCAGGATGGCCAAGAGGGCGGCCGCCGTCACGTCCAAAATGCGTGGGATATTCCTGTAAAAGAAAAACCGCGCGAGCCGGCTGAAAGGCTTCACACGGCGCAAGAACGCGACGAAAACGACGGAGAGGGAGATGAGGAAAAAGAGGCCTGCAAGGACCATATCGACCATGACCGTCCCCGCGTTAAATTAACATCAACATCGCGCTAATACTTTAAGTATAAGCACCTATGCCCCGACCCACCATGTAATTTTTTGTCAACGCGGGAGGTAAGGATCGACGGGGATTGTCAATCTGATTTTTGCCCTCTAAAGGGAAGGCGGGGTTTCCCTGGTCATCGACGACGGGCATTGATTTTCCGTTCCGTGGGGGATAGGCTAAAGGAAAATCGAGTCGGCCATGGCCCCCAGAATTTTGGTTGCGGATGATTCCGGCGTCGCCCGGGACATGATCAAGGCCGCCCTCGCCGGCGCGGGTTATGAGGTGGTGGGAGAGGCCCAGCACGGGCGGGAGCTGGCGGACCTCTATTTCCGCCTTCGCCCCGACTTGGTCACCCTGGACTTGGACATGCCCCAGTTGGGCGGGGTGGAGGCCCTGGTGGAGATTCTCATGCGGGACCCACGGGCCAGGGTGGTGGTCGTCACGGGTTTCAGCCAACTTGCGGCTCAAAAGCAGGTCCTTCATTTGGGCGCCAAGGCGGTCTTGAGCAAACCTTTTCTACCCGACGAGTTGGTCCAGACGGTGAAGAACGCTCTGGAGGCTTGATCGGGAAAACCGCGACCCTGACGAAATGGCCCTTCAGGCGGCGAGGAACTCCAGTCC
>JACQPF010000338.1 GCA_016207625.1 Elusimicrobiota bacterium
CCACACCAACATCCGCCTCTCCCAGGCGCCTTTCTTGTAGCGGACCAGGCTTGAGATCCCGGAGAGAAATCCCCAAAGCCGCGACCGAGGCGTGTCGTGCAAGTCCACATAAAGATCGAAGGACCGGCGGCGGATCTCTTTCAGCCATCCCCGGAAGCCCAGGGATTCGAATGTCAGGACTTCGTCAACGGCAGGGATCCCCCGGAAAACCTCCGCGAACCGGCTCTTCACCAAAAACGAGATGCGCGCCCCGGGCCACGCGGCTTTGAGGTTGGACAGAACGGGAGTCGTCAGGACGATGTCGCCGAGCGACGACAGCCTCACGACAAGGATGCGGGAAGGAGGTGAGGGCGGGCCGCCGGTCATCCTGAACCGTTATCGAGAGATTTCATAAGGTCTTGCAGGAGCTTGTAGTTGTTGGCCACCGCGCCCTGCTGGGCCTCGGCCACGCGCCGGGCGGCTTGCCCCATCGCTTCTCTCGTCGCCGGGTTCCGGCTGGAATAATAGAGGAATTCCTCGAGCATCTTGGCGTCCTTCACTTGGAGAGCGGCTTTCTCCTGAATGAGGAGTTTGGACGTGTCCCGGAAATTTTCCATATGGGGCCCGAAAAGGACCGGCACTCCCCACCGGGCCGGCTCAAGCGGGTTCTGGCCGCCGCGCGGGATCAGGCTTCCCCCCACATAGGCCCAGGTCGCGAGGCCATAGACATCCGCAAGTTCTCCCACTGTGTCCAGGATCAAAACAGAGGGCTTCGTCCCCTCGGCGATTTGAGACCGGAGGTGATGGGGAAGGCCCTTTCGTTCGAGGAGCCGGCACACGTTTGGCGCGCGCTCGATATGGCGCGGGGCCAACACCAGCTTCAAGGATTGATCCCGCCAGAGCAAGGACAGGAACACATCCGCCAGCACCTCTTCTTCTCCTTCATGCGTGCTTCCGCAAACCCAGACGCGGTCCGTTTCCTCAAAACCGAATTTTCGAAAGAGGCCGGGCCGCCGGGAAAGGTCCGGCGCGGGGATGTCGCTTTTGAGGTTGCCCGTCACCGCGACCTGTGCCGGATCCGCACCGAGCTTGGTGAAACGCTCCGCATAGAGGTTGTTCTGCACGGCGATCACCGAAAACCGGCGGAGGAGCGGCTTCCAGAAGAACCTCATTAGGAAATAGGCGCGGAATGAACGGTCCGACAGGCGCCCATTGATGAGGAAGAGGGGAACGTCCAAGTCCCCCAACGCGCGGATCCAGTTCGGCCAGAGCTCTGTTTCCACGAGGACGAGCGCGATGGGTGACATCCGCGCGGCCAAGCGCTTCACACAGAACGAAAGATCCATGGGGGCCAGACGCACCTCGTCCGCCACGCACAGCTTCTCCGCGAGTTCCTTGCCCGAGATCGTGGTGGTGGTGAGCAGGCGCGTCACATGGGGAAAGGTCCGGGGGAAGTTCCGCAAATAACCTTCCACGGCCCTCACTTCACCGACAGAAGCCGCATGGATCCAAATGAGGGGCCGGTTTTTCGATTGTTTTTTCGGGAGCCCGAATCCGAACCGCTCGCCCAGCCCCTTCAAAGTCCGCCGGAGGCCATACCGCCAAACGAACCCCAAAAACACGAGTGGCCACATGAGGAAAAGGAGGAGGGAGTAGGCTTTCAATAGCCCGGGAGGATGGGCGGCCGGGCGCTGGAGACGCTGTTCCGCCTGAAGGGCGACGTCGTCCAGGGCCAGGCGCACTTTCTCCTCGGCCTTCTCGTCGCCCGGTTGAATCCAAAAAGGAGCGCCCAAAACGACGTGGAACCTGCCGAAGGGCAAAGGGATCAGGAAACGGTCCCAGGAGGACAGTTCTTTCACGCGCGATCCCGCCCAAGCCAGTGGCACGACGGGCAGGCCCGTCTTCCGGGCCATGGCGATCACGCCGGGCCGGACCGCCCGGTACGGGCCGCGGGGTCCATCGGGGGTAAAGGCCACGCTCTTGCCGTCCCTCGCGCGATTCAGAAGCTCAATGAAGGCCGCGCGGCCTCCGTGAGAGGAAGACCCGCGCACCGTGTAGAATCCGAACCGATCCAAGGCCCGGGCAATGAGCTCTCCGTCGCGGCTTTGGCTGACCAGGACATGAACGCCCCGGTTTCGGTGCTCATACACCATGAAAAGCTGAAAGCGGTGCCAAAGAGCATAGATGAAAGGTTTCCCTTCCTTAAAATACTCTTTGACCTTGGGATGATAATGGGAATGGACGCGGGAGGTCCGGCCGATGAACTGCAGGAGGAACCAACTGAACCAGGAAACAACCCAGGCCAGGAAACGGTCTTTAAACGGGAGGGACGTTTTGGCCATCACGAAAAAGGAAGTTCAGCTTCCAGATTTCCTTCGTTTCGCGGGAGGCCACCAGAGGACATAGCCGATTCGCGTGAAGCGCGGGGAAAGGTGCCCCTGGTTGTCCAACCGGATTTGGATTTTCTCCGCGTCCAAGGACGCGAGGACGTTCATCCGCATCTCCTCCGTGTCGGCGTCGGTCCTGGGGGACACTTCGCAGGTTTCTTCTTTCGCTTCTTCCGTGATGAGCCGGTGGACGAAATTGGCCGCCTGCTCGGCCGACTCCTCACCCAGAGC
>JACQPF010000339.1 GCA_016207625.1 Elusimicrobiota bacterium
CCCTGGCCCGCCTCAAGATGGTGCTCTTCCCGCCGGGGCTCATCGACCAGGTGTTCATCCAGATCGATATGCCTCAAGGGACGGGCCTCACGCAAACGCAGGACGTCCTGTCGCAGGTGGAGAAAGCCATCCTGCCCCTCCCGCCGTCGGAGCTCGACGCGGTGATCAGCTCGGTGGGGATGAAGGGTTTCGAGGAAAACGTGCGCGTGGGCACGCATTACGCCCAGGCGCGGGTGTTCTTCACGCCGGAGGAGAAGCGGCCGAGGAAGACGAAGGCGATCCTGGCCGAGCTGAGGCAAAAGATCGCAGGCGTTCGCGGCGCCGAGAAAATCGTTTTTGAGGAAGTGCATCCCGGCCCGCCGGTGGGCCGGGCCATCCAGATCCGCGTGCGCGGAAAGGAGTTGGAGACCATCGGCCGGATCGCCGACCGGATCAAGCAGGAACTGACCGGCATGGACGGCGTCGTCGACATCCGCGACTCGCGGGAAGGCGGCAAGGACCAGCTCCGCGTGGTGTTGGATCCGAAGGAGGCCGCTTTCGCGGGGGTGGACGTCGCGCGCGCGGCGCAGAACATCCTCTACGCCGTGGACGGGGGGGATGTGAGCGAGATCCGCCGCCCGGAGGAACGCGATGAAATCAAGATCAAAGTCCGGCTGCCGCCCGAACAGCGGGCGAGACCGGACGAGCTCCTCTCTTTGCGCGTGCTGAACGTTCAGGGCCGCCCCGTGAAGCTGGGGGAAGTGGCGAACCTCAAGCGGGTGAAAGGCCCGCCGTTCCTGGACCGTTTCAATTTCAAGCCCATGGTCACGGTGACGGCCGACGTCGACCTCGCGAAGGTCACCTCGCGGGAGGCCAACGCCCACATCATGGAGGCGTTCGAAAACATCCCCGAGGAATATCCCGGGTATGACCTCATCTACGGCGGCGAAGAAGAGGAGACCCGGAAGTCCATGGAATCGCTCTTGCGCGCCTTCCTGGTCGCCATCCTTTTGGATTTCGTGATCTTGGCGGCGGTTTTCCGGTCCTACATTCAGCCCTTCATCATCCTTCTGACGATCCCCATCGGGCTCCTGGGCGTGGTGTACGCCCTCATCCTGCACGGGAAGCCCGCGTCCTTCATGGCGCTGTTGGGCGTGGTGGCCATGACCGGCGTCGTGGTGAACAACGCCATCGTCCTCGACAACTTCATCAACAAGCGACGCGCGGAAGGCGCCAGCGCGAAAGAGGCGGCCATCGATGCGGGCGTCGTGCGCCTCCGTCCCATCTGGGCCAGCTCCATCACGACGCTCCTGGGCCTGTTCCCCACGGCCTACGGCTTCGGCGGCTACGAGCCGTTCGTCGCCCCCATGGCCCTCTCATTGGCCTGGGGCCTCACCATCGCCATGCCGATGACGGTGTTCCTCATCCCGATGGTCTACGTCTTGGCCGACGACGCCGGCGCGTGGTGGCGCCGCCGCACGAAGCCCCTCGTGGACGGAGCCAAGTCGTTCGTGAAACGAGTCGTCAACAGAAGCTGATGAGCCCCTCCTGGAAAAAATCCCTCGCGGCTCTCTGGGCCGTGCAATTCCTTGCCATGGTCGGCATGTCCCAATTCCTTCCCTTCCTGCCCCTGTATGTTCAGTCGTTGGGAGTCAAAGAAGAGGCCCGTGCCGCGTCCTGGGGCGGCTTCCTGGTCGGGATCAGCTTCCTGTGCTCGGGGCTCATGGCCCCCGTGTGGGGGAACCTGGCGGACCGATGGGGGCGGAGACGCATGGTGTTGCGGGCCATGGCCGGGTCCGGCGCCGCCTTGTGTTTGATGGCGTTCGCCAGGAACGTGTACGACCTGCTGTTCCTGAGGATCGCCCAGGGGGTTTTGGGCGGGTTCATCTCGGCCACCATCGCGTTGGCTCTGACGCTTGTCCCGGAAACGCATTTTGGGTATACGACCGGGTCGATCCAGGCGGCCGTGACCGCGGGGATCATCGTCGGTCCGGTGATCGGGGGCGTCCTCGCCGACGCATTGGGGTTCCGTCCGCTCCTTCTTTTTTCCAGCGCGTTGGTGGGGATGGGCGTTCTCGTCGTGTTTCTTTTCGTCCCGGAGGACGAGGCCTCGACGAAAGGCAGCGGCTCCCCCGGCTTGTGGGAGAACATCCGTTTCGTCCTGGGCAACAAGGCGCTCCTGGTCACGTCGGCGGTGCAATTCTTGGTGCAATGCGCGATGATGTCCGTCCATCCCGTCCTGGCCTTGGTGGTGAAATCCTATGGGACGCCTCCCGGACAACTGGGCCGGGCCACAGGGATCGTTTTCGGGGCGACGGCGATAGCGATGTTCTTCGGCGCGTTTTTCATGGGCCGCCAGAGCGACCGATGGGGACACAAGCGGGTGCTGTCCGTCGCGCTTCTTGGCGCCGCCCTCGCCACGATCCCGCAGGCCTTTGTCTCCGGTTTCTGGTCTCTGACGTTGTTCCGCGTTTTCCTGGGCGTTTTCTCGGGAGGCGTTCAGCCGGCCTCCACCAGCTTCGTGGCTTCAAGCGCGCCCTTGGACCGTCGGGCGGGAGTCCTGGGAGTGACCTTCGCCGGCGCGTTCTTCGGCAGCGCCCTGGGACCTATGGCGGGCGGTTCCTTGGCCGCCTGGGCGGGCGTGCGGGCGCCCTTTTGGCTCGCGGCTTTCCTCCTCTTCCTGTCGTGGGTCCTGGTCCGAACCTGCATCTCGGAACCGCGATCGTCTTGATCTTCCCCGGGATTCCTGTTACACTTGGAGCGCGGTAAGCGCAGGATGAACGACGCTCCTCTTTCCCGCTCCCAGCCCATCCCAGCTCTTCCAATCCACGCAGTGTTTCCGAATCGAGGAACTCGATATGAACGACCATTTCGTTGAAGTCCACCGGCTCATCTATTCTCTCCGACGGCTGAAGGCCATCAAGCGGCGCATCAAACGGGACATCCGCCCGTTCCACATCGCGGGCGGCGTCTTTCAAGAAATCATCGATGATCATTTGAAAGGAAGCGTGCACGAGCTCTTCAGCGAAATCGAAGGCGCCGTCTACGGCATCGTCGACCCCACGGTGACCTACCTGGGCATGCGGCGCCATTGCCAGCGCCTGGCCACGTGCTGCGATACGCTGACCCGCATCGCCGACCGGCAGCGCTGTCCCGGCCTCGGCCGCGCGTCGAAGATGCTGTGGATGCGGATCAACCGGATTTCCCGGGCGGTGGCGAGTTACGAAAAATAAGTGCTAAAATAAGAAAAACGTTTGTCGGCGAGGTCAAACCATGTTTGAAGAGCGCCGGAAAAGACGCGTCATTAAATCGCCGGTCCGCGGGGTCTGCGATTCCTGCGGCGGGACCATGGTCCTTCGCGTGAAGGGCTGGGACCGCCGCGTGTTGTGCGAAAAATGCCACCTGCCTCCCGAGAATTGCCGCTGCCGTCCGCTGCCGCCTGAGCCGCC
>JACQPF010000348.1 GCA_016207625.1 Elusimicrobiota bacterium
TCACCGCCGTTGAAGAAGAAGAGCCTCTTCTCCCACCGGAAGAAGAGGCCCTCCCCGCACAAGAGCCTTCGGAACCGCTCTAAAGTGCAGCTTCTAGTTTTAGAGCTTTTTCCGCGTCCTGGAACCGCTGGCTGACGACGGACCAATCGATGGCCTTGAAGAACGCCTTAATATAGTCCGCCCGCTTCAACCCATAATCGATCATGAAGGCATGCTCGAAAACATCCATGATCAGCAAAGGAGCGCACCCGGCCAAATGCCCCGCGTCGTGCTCGGTGACCCAAGTGTTGAACAGGCGCTTCCCGACCGGGTCGAACGTGAGGATGACCCAGCCGATCCCCCGCATTGCGCCCGTGTTCTTGAAATCCTCTTCCCAGGCTCCGTAGGAGCCGAACTCCTGCCGGAGGATCTTGAACAGGTCGGAGTTCCCATCCAGTTCCACACCGGCCTTGGCCATGTTCCCGAAATAGTATTCATGCAGCCGGAGGCCGTTGAACTCCCACCCAAAGCGCCGTTTCAGCTCGGCGAATTCGGGCGCGCCGCCTTTACCTTCCTTCGCGAGGCGAGCCGTTTCTTCGATCAGCTTGTTCGTATTATTCACATAGCCCTGATAGAGCGTGAAGTGGTTCTTCAGCAGGGTGTCGCTGAATCCGGGGGTTCCGAGGAGATGATCGTAACTCTTGGCTTGGTATGGCATTGTTCCCTCCTTAGGATGTCGTGGGTCGGTTAATATATTACTTTTTATTCATCTTTTTGACAATCACCCGCTCCCGTCATAAAACCGGGGAAGGCGTCTCCACCGGCTCCATTTCCCCCACATCGACAGCGACCGGCTCAAGCTTCACTTTGATCCACCCCGGCTGGCGTTTGTCGAACGCCTTGTAGGCTTCCACCGCCGACGCCAAGGGTTCCAAGTGCGTCAAGATCTCCGACGGGTCGATGACCCCGCTTCGAACGAGGTCGATCAGCATGGGGATGTATCTTCGATGGTTGCAATTCCCCATCTTTACGGTGAGGTTCCGGTTCATGGCCAGGCCGATCGGGAAGAACTGCGCCGGCGTCGGATAGAAGCCCACGATCGAGAGCGTGCCGGCTTTGTCCAACGCCTGCACCGCCCAATCCAGCACCTGAGAGGGGGCGTCTCCGGGATGCCAGTTGTCGCCTTGGGGATGGGTCTCCGGGGCCACTTGCTTGAGCTCCTGCTGGTAGAGGGCCTTCTGCTGGTTGGCCAGCCTGCTGGCCGGCCCCTGGTGAGGGCGTGTTGCATCCACCCCCACGGCGTCGACGGCCCGGTCCACCCCGATCCCGCTCGTCAGTTTCCGGATCGTCTCCACCGGGTCTTCCGAGGAGAAGTCGATCACTTCCGCGCCTTGCGCCCGGGCCATCTCCAGCCGGGAAGGGATGGTGTCGACCGCGAAGATCCTGCCGGCCCTGAGCAGTTTGGCGCTGGCGATCACGAATTGCCCCACGGGCCCGCAGCCGAACACGGCCACCGCGTTGCCGGGCTTGATTTCGGCCTGCTCCGCGCCGAAATATCCCGTCGGGAACATGTCCGACAAGAGGACGGCCTGGTCGTCCGAGATGTCATCGGGCAATTTGACGAGCCCGACGTGGGCGAAGGGGATCCGGGCTTTTTCCGCCTGCAGGCCCGGGAAGGGGCCTGAGACTTGCGGACCGCCGTAAAAGGCGGTTCCCCCTTGGAGGCCGTTGGGGTTGGCGGTGTCGCATTGCGAATAGTATCCGGCGCGGCAATAGGCGCAGGCTCCGCAGGCGATGGTCGGGCACACGACCACCCGGTCGCCCACGTCCAAGTTCCGCACCTCCGAACCGGTTTCTTCGATGATGCCCACCCCCTCGTGGCCGAGGACGGTCCCGGGCTTCATCCCGCTCAGCGTCCCGCGGACCATGTGCAGGTCCATCCCGCAGATCGCGCTGGCCGTGATGCGGACGATGGCGTCCGTCGGAGCTTGGATTTTCGGCTCCGGGACTTCCTCCAACCGGATGTCGCCCACTCCCTTGAAAACAATGGCTTTCATAATCGCCCCTCCTCGTATACTATCTTTTCGACGGCCCCGTTAGCCCTTTCCGCAGAGCTTTAAGGACAACGGCGGTCCGGAGGACCGACGGCCCCGTTAGTGCGCGTGCGCTTTTGCCGCTTCCTCTCTGTAGGCTTGCGTCCACATCGCGACCTGTTCTTGCGACATGTTCCCCCGGGGCTGGAGTCGGGCGTCCTTGTACTTCCAATCCTCCGTGTCCGGCAAGTATTGGGCGCGGGAGAGGAGCGTTCCCCGGCACACCCGCTCGTCCATGGGCGGATGCTCCGACTCCTCCTGCAGCCTCTTGATCATGTCGCGCATGACGTTCTTGGGGATCTTGGTTTGCTCCGCCGGATACACGAACCCGAAAAGCACCAAATGGAACAACAAAACTCTCCAATGCGAACCGAACCGGTGCATCAAATGCGCCCAATCCAGCCGCCCGCCCCAGGAGTGGATGATGTGCATGACGTCCGCCCCGTCGAACCGCTCCCGCTCCATGATGTAGGCCTTGGACCAGATGATCTCCTCGGGAGGGCACAGGTTGACGGACAGGCCCAGGACCTCCGTGCTGATGGCGCGCTCAAACCACATAGGGTCCACCAGGCACAGTCCGTTTCCGGACCCGTAAATGATGTCGATGCTGAAATCCTCGCTGAACGCCTTCCCCAGCCAATGCTCGAAGGTCCTCTCCGTTCGGTACCCGGCGGACGACAGCAAACCCATGGTCCGCTCGCAATCCTCGGGCCGCACGAAGAAGTCGATGTCCTTGGTCCGCCGCGAGATCCCCGTGTATTGATCCAGGGCATACGCTCCGCCCACCAGGAACGGGCAGTGGTTTTCGATCAGGACCAACATCGCCCTGCGGTAAAACTCCTGCTCGGGCGTGGCCTCCTGCTTTTTCGACGGTGCATCCATGAGAGACCTCCCCCACCCGGCCTATACGCGGACGTCATGCCCCCTGGCCAACTCCAAGATGTGGAGGGGAGGGCGGTCCGCGAACGTCCTTCTCAGAAGAGGCAGGGCGACGTTGTACACAGGAACGCCGAACCGCGTCTTCCCTTCCGGGCTGCCGTGATGGGCATGGCCGTGGAAGACGGCGGTCACTGGATAACGGTTGATGGGCTCTTCGAGCCGGCTGGACCCCAGGAACGGCATGATTTCGCTGGGCTCGCCTTTGGCCGTGGCGAGGATGGGGGAATAATGCAGGAGCACGATGCGATGGGCCGTGCGCAGCCTCGCCAGGGCCGACTCCAGCTTCAAAGCCTCGTCCACGGCCTCATGCACGAACCGCTTGATCACGGGCTCCCCCCAGGGCTGCAGCGCGCGCTCGTCGAAACCTCCGACGAACCCCTTCGTGCCGGCGAAGCCGACCCCATGGACCTCCACGGATTCCCCGTCCAAGATTGTCACGCCCACGTCAGTCAAAATCCTCTGGACCTCTTCGTGGTGGCCGGTCTCGTAATCGTGGTTCCCCAGCACGCCCACGATCGGCACTTTCACCGAAGCGGTCAACTCCCTGGCCAAGACGTGCGCTTCCTCGGGCAGCCCATAATCCGTCAAATCGCCCAACAGGAGGAGCACGTCGATCCGGTCCGCCACCCGTTGGAAAATCGGCTGCAGGGCGCCCTGGGACGTCTTCGTGCAATGCGTGTCCCCGATGGCCGCCACGCGCACGACGGCGCCGGCCTTCGCGGGCGCCGCGGGAGTCCTCCGGTCCGTCACCACCGTTTGCATCGGGACCTTCTCTCGTTAAGCCACCGCCATCGCGGCTTTGCGCGTGGTTTCCGCGCAGCGCCGGCAGGCCTCCGCGCACGCCCGCATGGTGGCGTCGTCGCCGAGGCGTTCGCAGTCCTGAGCGCACATCTCGCACACTTTCGAGCAAACCGCGCTCAGATGCCCGTAAAGCGGGGATCCGCGCAAAATGAAGTTGGCGGTGGATTGGCAGATCTCGGCGCAATCAAACAGCAGGCCGATGTGGCTGGGATGGGAGTGCTCTCCGCCGCGGTTGAGGCAATGCGTGACCGTCTTGTTGCATAGGTTGTGGCACTCCTCGCAGTCCTGCATGGCGCGGAGCAATTCTTCACTCAATAATTCTCTCATAGCTGACCCCTTTTTCCGGTCAATATCCTCCACAGGGAACGGTTTCTCCGCCGGCCCGGCCCTCCCTGAAGCCCGGGGGCTCCGCCCGGCTCCTCATGGACCTCCAGTTGGTTGTCCAGGTCCCGCACGCCTTTCATGAAGAGGATCTTCGGGATCAAACGATCCTCCTCGTCCACCAGGATGGGCCCTCTGAGAGTCACGCGCCCGTTTTGCACCGACACATCGATTGAAGAGGAGTGGCTCACCCGCCGGCCGATCATCGATCGAATGCGGCCGGCCAGACGTTCGTCGTCGATTTCTTTTTCTTTGATCAAGGACGTGGCCCGGGCTTGCGCGCCGTGCCTCCGAGCCCCGGTTTGAGCGTACAGGAAATAGGCCAGTCCGGCGCCGAGGCCGGCGCCCAACACAAATTTCGTGCTCGTCCTCATGGCTCACCTCCAAGTCAGAAGCGGCGCCTCATCCATTCGTGGCGATGTTGAAGGACCCAGGTTGAACAGAGATCAGAAGGGCGGGGTTCGTGCCGGGTCGGCGTCGGCGGGGAGCCGGTCCGCTTTGCTTTCAGCCAAAGTGGAAGGGGATCCCTTGGCCGCCATCAGGATCTCCTCGGATTCCATCATGAGCTTGAACCTCTGCAAATCGTCGCGGACCTGTTGAGCGGGGTCCTCCCGGAAAAACTTGGCCAGCAAGGACGTCACCCTCCCGCCGGGCGGATCGTATCGCAGGACCACTTTCACGCGGGTGCCCGGTTCATGCGGAAGTTTTCGGAAGCTCACCGATCCCGCGTTGTAGACGTCGGCCGTTTCAAGGGATTGCCAGCTGATGAGCTCGTTCTCGACGTGCCTCACGATCTCCGCGTCCCATTCCACCCGGACCCCGGCCGGCCCCTTGGCCGCCCAATGGGAATGCCTCTCGTCGATCCGCCGGACCGATTCCAAGTGGCTGATGATCCGGGGAAGGTTTTCCAGCGTGGCCCAGAACCGGTAGAGTTCCTCCGGAGACTTGTGCACCATGATCTCTTCACTGATCCGGATCCCGCGCGTGGTTTTTCGCGCGCCCAGCGCAGCATGGCTGTGCCGGTGCCACATCGCGCCGCGATAGATCAGCCCCGCCCCGAGCAGGGCGTTCAACGTTCCGCTGAAAGACCGCCGGGTCAGTCCATACAACACCAGCAGGCCCCCGCCCGTCCAGAAGGCCCACCGCTCAACTCTTCCGACGCTCACCTGCTCTTTGTCCAACATGACGGCCCTCCTATTGGCCAAACCCAAAACCGGCGATCTCCACCGGCGAATGGTACCTCATCAAGCCCTTGAGACGAGGGTCTTGGGATCCGACGATAAAGACGACAGCCGTGATCACCATTCCCAGGACGGAGACCGCGAGCATGAGGATGTCCTTCAGGTCTCCAAGCCTCCCGGCCTTCATGGGATGGGGATTCCGGTCGATCCTCCTCCAGAGGAACACCCTCGGCGCGCTTTGGATCCTGGTGGCGTCCGTCTCCTCCCGAGGTCGATCGAGCGGGCGTCGTTGCAAGGCGGTGGTCATATTCCCTCCCTCCTATGGAATGGTCAACATCACGGTTTCTTGCGGGCCGAGAGGACGGTGGTCGTTCCCGACCAGCTTCACCGTGATGGAATGCGACCCCGGCTCCAGGTCATGGAAACTCAACTTCGTGGCGGTGGTGGCGATCGCCGGGTTGTTGTCCAGCTCATAATGAAGGTGGCCTTGTCCCGCGACCGGCGATTCCCGGGCCGAATCCGGGTCCGTCAAGTCGACGCCGGTCACGTTCACCTGGACGGTGGCGGCTTTCTCCATCCCCGCTCCCTGGGGATTGACCAGGCTGACGGAAAGCCCCATGGAAAGCGCATGACGCCCCTCTTGGGGAGAGAGGTCGCCCGCCTCCGTCGATCGCGACTGGGCGGGAACCGCCCAACCCAGCGCAGACAACCCCAAAACAAGAGAGATCAGCTCCCCCCGCTTTCGTCTCACGGCTTGCCGGACGGAGCCGGCGGAGTGGATTCCATGATGCCTCCGGGGACTCCCGTAGAGGTTTCCGGGGCCTCCATCATTTCGCCGGGAGGGACCGCTTCCTCGGTGGGCTGTTCCGCGCGTTTACAGGAAACGAACGATCCCGCCACCGCCAAAACGCCGATCACCCAAACCGAACGGTTGAGACGCAATGGTTTCATCGGTATCTCCTATTCTGTGGTTTCCGGGCTAACGCCCTCCAACCATTTCCTCGCCTCCCCCGGCTCAGTCATCGGGACGCCCCGCTCGCTCGAGGGCGCTGATGTGGTCATGGGCTTCCTTCACCAAGCTGTATTGGCTTTCGACGATGGCGCGGACGTCGGACGGGAGGTCCTGGTTCAGGACGTCCTGATAGCTGCGCACCGCCGCATCTTCTCCGCGTTCCGCCTCGGAGATGATCGCGTCCTCGTCCTTCCCGGTCACGGCGCTTTTGATGTTGATCCATCCCCGATGCGCCGCACCCGCCGCGCTGCCGCGCTCCTCCGGCCGGCCTCCGAGGTTGGAGACGACCCTCTTCAATTCCGAGGTGAATTGGGCGCGTTGCTGGGAATAGCGGTGAAAGAGGTCCTTGAGCTCGCTGTCCTCGACCCCATCCGCCGCCGTCCGGAACCCGTTCTCGCCGTCCCTGCAGGTTTCAATCAGCTCGTTGAGCAAAGAGATCGTTTTTTCGTATTGTGTCGCCATCCACAGCCTCCTTGTTAAAAGTGGAAATTCAGGCCGACCGTCACCATGTGGCCGCTGTCCTCGAATTCCTTCTCGGTCAGGTCGGCCCCTTTCGACTTAAACTCCTCCAGCCATATGTAGCGATAAGTGGTGTCCAGAGAAACGCTTTCCCCGATCCCGACCTGCAGGCCGCCTCCGGCGTGCGTTCCGAAGCGGTGGTCGGTGTCATCAAATGCGCCGGGCCCCTCAACCTGTGTGTAATACCAGCCGGCCCCTCCGAGAAGGAGCGGAGAGAGCCGTCTGTCCGGCAACAGGTAAATGAGGGCCGATGCCTGGACAGGGAACACGTTGAGTTCCGTTTCACCGAAATCGTTCTGCCTGTAATCCACAGACCCTTCCAAGGCAAAGGCCGGGACCAAGAACAAGCGCAATTGAACCCCTCCGTGCCAATCCCCCTCATCGGAATCCTTTGGTTCGAAATACATACCACGGAACCCGAAAGAGCCGCTTTGGAAATCAAAATCGCCGCCGGCTTCGGCTCCCGAAGCGAACGAAAGGGACATGGCGATCGCGAAAAGGACCGCCGAGAACAAAGGAATGACGCTCTGAATCGGAGATGGGATCCGCATGGGCTTGACCTCCTTCCAAACGGTTTTCCGACGGAATGAGTCAACCAACAACGGAAATGAAGAAAAGGCTTCTGGAGTTTCGAGAAAGGCTTCTAATTTTTATCTTAAATAGAAAGGGGTGGCAGTGTCAAGGAGTTTCTTGCTAAAATGAATCATGCGGTTACACATAAACCTCCTGATCAGCACGCTGGCCGTCCTGACGGGAGCTTATTTGTTGCCGGGGGTCAGCGTTCAGAACCTCGGCACGGCCGTCATCGTCGCCATTGTTTTGGGGATCCTGAACACCGTCATCAAGCCTCTTTTGGTCCTCGTGACGCTCCCCATCACGCTGCTGACCTTGGGCCTGTTTCTCTTTGTCATCAACGCCCTGATGATCTTGCTGGTCGATTTCCTTGTCCCGGGGTTCCATGTGCAGAATTTTTGGTGGGCTCTGCTTTACAGCTTGGCGGTGACGATCGTTGCCTCATTCTTGCATGCGTTGGCCTGACGGCCAGGGCTTTTTAGAAAGGATTTAAGCGCTTTAATTTTATGAATCGCTCACAAAAAATACTGATCGTCGATGACGA
>JACQPF010000335.1 GCA_016207625.1 Elusimicrobiota bacterium
CACGACCTGAACAACGTGCTCGCGCCGATCCTCATGGCGATCCCCATCCTACGCCGCCACATCGAGGACAAGCAAATTCAAGGCTTTCTAGAGACCGTCGAGCTGAGCGCCAAACGCGGCGCCGATATGGTGAAGCAAGTTCTGGCGTTCTCGCGGGGCGGGTCGGGCCAGCGCATCTCCATCCGCCTGAGCAGCCTCATCAAGGAGATGCAGAAGATCCTCTCGGGCTCTTTCCCGAAATCGGTGCGTTTCCAGATGGACGTGCCGGAGGACCTCTGGTCGATCCACGGAGATCCGACGCAGATCCACCAGCTCCTATTGAACCTCTGCGTGAACGCCCGCGACGCGATGCCGGAAGGGGGCGCCCTCACCATCACCGCCAGCAACGTGAACTTCGACGATGTCCAGTCCAAGCGCTATCCCG
Source organism: Elusimicrobiota bacterium (assembly GCA_016207625.1). GTDB lineage: Bacteria > Elusimicrobiota > Elusimicrobia > FEN-1173 > FEN-1173 > JACQPF01. The sequence continues at coordinate 425 of JACQPF010000335.1, forward strand.
AATCCAAGGTAGGCCCCTACATTATCCTCCGGGTGTCGGACACGGGCCAGGGCATCCCTCTGGAAATCCGGGAGAAGATCTTCGATCCCTTTTTTACCACGAAAGAGCATGGCAAGGGCACGGGCCTCGGCTTGTTCACCGTGGCCGGCATCGTGAAGAGCCATGGCGGGTTCATCGACGTCTACAGCGAGATCGGGCGGGGGAGCCAGTTCCGTGTTTACCTTCCGGCGGCCGACGCGACGGAAGTCCTGCAAACGGAGAAGAAAGAAGTCCCGGCCGGGCGCGGCGAACCCGTGCTGGTGGTGGCCGCTGAGAGTTCCATCCGGTTGATCGCTAAAGCGACTCTGGACGCCTACGGCTATCGGGCGCTCACGGCCAACAACGGCGCGGAAGCCGTGGCCCTCTACGCCCAGAACCAGGCCGGCATTGGGACCGTGGTGCTCGACATGAGCATGAACTTCATGGACGGCCAGCAGACCCTCCACGCCCTGCGGAAAATCAACTCCGGCGTGAAGGTCATCGTCAGCAGCGGAACGAAAGCCTATGAGAAGATCGTGGCCGAAGAGCCGGAGACGGTCAAATCGTTCCTCTACAAGCCCTACACGTCGGAGGTTTTGCTGAAGGCTGTTTACGAGGCGATTCACGGGAAAAAATAGCGCGCCTCTCCGCCGCCCTTCCTTTCCAATCCCACATTTGATATAAAATGAAACCACATGGAAGATAAAGAGAAAACAACACAAGAGCCGGAAACGACTCCCATTTCGTCCGCGCCTCCGGCCCCGGCCGCGCCAACCGCGCCGGGCGGGAACGCGAGCGTCGAACCGGTGATCACCTTGCCCGGCCTTGAGACCGTTCGTGAGCCTTTCTCGGTCAGCCTGCCCGCTTCCTCTTCCCAGGCTCCGGTTCCGCCGGCGAATCCCGCTTCCGCCGCGCCGCCCGAGAAACCGGCCGCACCGGCGAAGCCCGCCGCCGGCCCCGCCAAACCCAATGCGGGCGGGCCCGCGAAACCGTCCGTCCCGGCCAAGCGGGCGGCGTCTTCCGCGCTGCCCAAGGGCGCCGTCGGGGGCGCTGCGCCCTCGGCGTTCAAGAAATACAAGTTTTTCGTTATGGCCGTGGTTTTCGGCGTGGTAGGTATCGGCATGTGGGGGTCGGTGAAGGTGTATCAGAAGTTTTTTTCGAAATCGGCCGCCGACAGCAAAGAAAAAGGCAAAGAACCCGGCTCCGATATCGTGGCCGTCAACGTGATGGAGATCAAATACGACCGCTTCCAGGACATCCTCGTGGCCGTGGGGACCATCGCGGGCGGCTCCGAGATCCCGCTCCGCTTCGAAGTGGACGGGATCATCGACCTCTTCGAGTTCCGCGAAGGCGACAAGGTGCGCAAAGGGGACGTCATCGCCCGCCTGAACCAGCGCGACTCGTTCCTGAAAATGAAACGGGCCGATCTGGAACTGGACCAGTATGAGAAGCTTTACGCCATCGGAGGCGTGGCGCGCAGCCGCCTGGAAGAGGCCCGCGTGGCGGCCGACCTGGCCCGCTCCGAGATGGAGAAGACCGTCCTGCGAGCGTCCCGCGACGGCATCGTGGGCGACAAGGACGCCGAGGTGGGCGAGTTCGTCACGCCGAACAAGAAAGTCGCCACGCTGGTGAGCATTGAAACGGTCATCGTCCGGGTCGGGATCATCGAAAAAGAGATCGACAAAGTCTTCCCCGGGCAAAAAGTGATGTTGACCGTGGACACCTATCCCGGCGTGGAGTTCAACGGCCGGGTGGAAAACATTTCGCCTTTGGTCCAGGGCACCTCCAAGACGCTGACCGTGGAGGCTCGCCTCGACAACGAGGGGGGGTTGCTCCTGCCCGGCATGTTCGCCCGCACCCGCATCGTGATCTTTGAAGAGGAGAACACCATCGCCGTTCCGAACGATGCCCTTGAAAAAACCCAGACCGGCCATAAACTATATATCGTTACCAAAGAGAACAAAGCGCAGGCCCGCGACGTGGAGGTGGGATACGTGTCCAGCCAGTATTCCCAAATCACCAAGGGCCTCAGCCCGGGAGAGATGGTGGTGACCCAGAAGCCCCAGGATTTGAAGGACGGGTCCGCCGTCAAGATCATCGAGGTCCAGAAATGAAACTGAGAACGCGTCTCAGCTTTTTCACCATCCTCATCATGATGGTCGTCGTGGCGGGCACGAGCGCGTCCACCATTTATTTCCTGCGGAAACTCTTGTCCGCCGAGATCCAGAACAACCAGAAGAACCTCCTCAACAACTTCCGCAAGGTCTGCGAAG
>JACQPF010000033.1 GCA_016207625.1 Elusimicrobiota bacterium
CTACAGCATGAAGGAATGGCTTCTGGCGGGAGGCGCCGTCATGACCCGCGTCCGCCAATTGCATAAAAAACTGCCCTACGAACTGTCTCTCGCTCTCCCCGGCGTCGCCCAACAGGGCACGGTGGCCTTCGCCGGCCCGCCGTCCGCAAAGCCGGTCCGCGTGGAGCTTTACACGGCCCCCGATGTGGAGGTCTCTCCCAAAGAATTCCAACTCTCGTCGGAATACCCCTCTGCGGCGTTCACCATGAAATGGATTCCCAACGGGAACTCGCCGGCCCGGGGCAACCGGTCCTTCGTCGCCGCCCGCGCCGGACGGCCCGCTCATCCAACGGAGCGCTGCCAAATTTATATAATGTATTTTAACGGGAAAAGGACGGCGAAGACGGCCCAAGCGCCGGAACGCAATCAATAAGAATGGATTCGGATCTCTGGACCCAGGAGAGACTTTCCATGGTGGAGAAACAGGTTCAAGAGCGCGGCATCCAAGATCCGAAAGTCTTAAGCGTCCTTCGCTGCATCCCCCGCCACCGTTTCGTTCCTGAAGGGATCCGCGAGGAATCCTATCGCGACAAAGCCCTCCCGATCGAAGACAGTCAGACCATTTCCCAGCCCTTCATCGTGGCCGCGATGACGGAACACCTTCACCTGAAAGGCCACGAGCGCTGCCTTGAAATCGGCACCGGTTCCGGTTACCAAACGGCCATCCTGGCGGAACTGGCGCTAGAGGTGTACACCGTTGAAACGATCCCCAAGCTGGCCGAAAAAGCCAAGGACGTCCTCCTCAACCAACTGAAGTACCGGAACATTTTTTTCCGCACCGGCGATGGATCCCACGGGTGGCCGGAACACGCACCCTTTGACGCCATCATGGTCACGGCGGCTCCACCCCACGTCCCGCCCGCTTTGTTTAACCAGCTGAAGATGGGGGGACGCATGGTCATCCCCCTCGGCCCCGCACCGGACAAGCAGGAACTCTCGTGCTTTACGAAAACGAATACCGGCATTGAAAAACGAGTCCTCTTCCCGGTGCGCTTCGTTCCCTTGATAAGGAGCAGGTGATCCCATGACGCGATACGCCGTTCTTGTCACCGCACTTTTCATGCTGGCCGTGCCGGCCCTGGCGCAGGGACTCGATGCTCCTGAGTCGGAGATTGAAACATCGACGGCCCCGCTCAAGACCTATCCCAGCCCGTTCACCAAGGCGCTCGCGGAACGGTTCGACCGGCCGGTGGACCCGCTCAAGAAGCTGGAGATGACGGGCTACGGACGCACGGAAATGATCACCCTCATCCTCATCTCGAGCGAATCCGCCAAGCCCTGGGACGAGTTGATCAAAGAGAGGGGAAAAGGAACGAAATTGCGAAAAATCGCGGAGGACGCCGGGCTGAATTACAACGACATTTTCCGCCGTTCCGAACAGATCCGGAAAGAGATCAACGCAACCCTCCCGCCGAAGCCGGAGAAACCGGCGTCCCCATGACCCGCCGGCGGCTGGGCCTCCTCGTCCTCCTTCTTTATCTTTTCACTTTGGGCGTCGCAGCATGGTTCGTCGTGGGCCGGTCTGGAACGGTCCGCGCGGCCGCGCCTTCCGCGAAGGAGGCCATCGCCGTCGTGGAGCTTCAAGGCCCCATCACGTTCTCGATGGGCGGCATCGGCGGGATGGACGTCAACCGCACGGTCCGCCGCCTGAGAGCGCTGCGGGAGAGGAGAGACGTGAAAGCCGTCCTTTTGCGCATCAACTCGCCCGGCGGCAGCGTGGCGGCCGTTCAGGAAATCCACCAGGAAATCCTTTCCCTGAGGGAGTCCGGGAAGTCCGTGATCGCTTCTGTTGAAGATGTGGCCGCCTCCGGCGGGTATTACATCGCCGCCGCGTCGGACAAGATCGTGGCCAACCCCGGGTCCTTGACGGGTTCCATCGGCGTCATTTTCCAACTGGGGAACATGCAGGGCCTTATGAAGAAGATAGGCGTGCGCGTGGAATCCGTGGTGTCCGGCGACAAGAAAGACGCCGGGTCTCCGTTCCGGCCGTTGACGAGGGAAGAGCGCCGCTTGTTCCAGGACATCGTCAACGAAGCCTACGAGCAATTCTTTCGCGCCGTGGCCGAAGGGCGGAAGATCCCGGAGGAGCGCCTCAGACCTTTAGCCGACGGGCGGATCTTCATCGGCACCCAAGCCAAGGAGGCGGGCCTGGTGGACGAGCTCGGCAATTTTGAGACCGCCCTGCGGGTGGCCAAAGAGACGGCCGGCATCACCGCCGAGAGGCCGGCCCTCATCGATGTGGCGCCTTCTTGGGAACGGTTTTTCGATTTCTTCACAGAGGCGGTCGCCCCGGCCAAGCGTCTTCCGTTGAACTGGCCGACTCCGCAAAAGATGCGGTTCGAATATGTCTGGGAATAAAAAAGCCAAGGCCTGGGATTTCCTGGACCGCGTGGGCGGCATGGCGCAGAATCCGTTCAAGGCTCTGGCCGACGTCCAAACCCGTCCGGACCTGCCCCAAGCGGTCCTCGTGGTCTTTTTGACGCTGTTGGCCAGGGCCCTGTCCTTTTCCATGGAGGCTCAAGCCCCGGACCCGTCCACGGCTGTTCCTCAAAAAATTCTTTCTGTTCTCATCTCCGGCTTTTTTTTCTGGATCGCCTTGTCCTGGGCTTGGCATCTCCTGTCCCGTTTCTTCAAGAAAGAGGGGCGTTACGATACCCTTCTCTGTCTCCTCGGGTGGAGCACGATCGTTTATTGGCCGATGCCGCTCTTCGCGCTCATGAAGACCTTGGCGCCTTCTCTGGGCTGGTTCGCGGGAGGTTTCTTGTTTTCCATCAAGGCGGGATTTCTCGTGTTGGCGTGGAAAAGCCTGGTCATCAACTACGGTTGGTCTTCTGCGAAGGGGTGGGCTCTCTTGTTCTTCCCTCTGATCCTTTTCGCGGCGCTCCTGGTTTCAGCGGCCGCCTTCTTCGCCCTCTCCCTCCTGAGCGGCGCCTTCCTGTTCAAAGTTCTCTTTTAATTCCTGATCGAATCATCTCGCAAAACGCGTCCGTGATGCTCGGATCCAAAATGCCCATTTCCGCTTCCTGCCGGATTTCATTCAAGGCCGCTCCAGGGTCCCAGGAATCGCGATAGGGCCGTCCGGCCGTGATGGAATCATACACGTCCGCCACCTGCAAGATCCTCGCCGCGATGGAGATCTGCTCTCCTTTCAACCCCTGCGGGTAGCCCGAGCCGTCGAATTTTTCATGGTGCTGATCGATCGCCTTGAGGGCTTCCTCCGGCAGCCGCACGCCGAGGTCCGCCAAGACGGGACGCGCGGCCTCCACATGGGATTGGATCATCCTTAAATCCTGGTTCTCGGGCAGGTTGGTGACCCGCTCATCCTGATTGAGCAAGTGGTCCGGAACGTTCTTTTTCCCGGCGTCATGGAAGAACCCCGCCAGGAACACGATGCGCTGCTCTTCCTCGGAAAGCTTTAAGGCGTCCGCCAGGGCCACGCTCAACGCCGCCGTCGATTGGGAATGCCCTATCGAACCGTCCAGCGCCTCGATGGTCAACAGCCGGTCTCGGTCCAACTCCTCCGCGCTCAGCATCATGTTCAACCTCGAGACATAGGCGGGGGGAATCCTCTGCGGGTCATCCATGGGGTCCTTCAAACCAAGGACCTCGAAAGCCGACACGCGTTGGACCTTGCCCTTCACGTCCACATGCCCTTTCTCGTCCGACTGCAAAGCCGCCTGGGCCACGCACCCTTCTATGGCTTCCCTGTGGGATGGGTTCAATTGCAGGGCTTTCCGGTAATATTGAATGGCCTGCGACGAATCGCCCAGTTCCGTGCTGAGCCGGCCGGCCTCAAGCAGCACGTCTTCCGGCGGGTTCCCCTTATGGATCAGGTCCTTCAGCGTCCGTAATCGTCCCTCGAGCGACTCGACTTCCTCCGGCGACCACCCCGCGAAAAGCCGCCGCGTGTGAAACCACTTGTTCACTTTTTCATAGGTCGATCCGTCGATGCACACGCCGCCCACCGGGCACATCTGCTGAAGCCGCGCCGCCAGGTTCACGGTGTCCCCGAGGGCGGAATAATTCTTCCGCCGGTCCGATCCCACCAGTCCCACCAGGGCGTTGCCGTGGGCGATCCCGATCCGCATCTTCCATTGGAAATTCTTTCGTGCCAAGGACTGCTGCATCTTCAGGGCGGCCAAAACCGCGAGCAGCGTGTTTTGCTGGCAGGGATAGGGCATGCCGAACTCCGCCATCAAGCCGTCGCCGATGTACTTGTCC
>JACQPF010000328.1 GCA_016207625.1 Elusimicrobiota bacterium
AAACAAGAATGCCCCGCCATCGACGTGTTCGGCGCGAACGTGTACCGGGGGGAGCAGGGTTTCGGCCGGCATTTCTTCACCGATGTCCGCGACCTTCTGGACAAACCCGTGATCGTCACCGAGTACGGCGTCTCCGCCTATGCCGAGAACTACACGAAGGAACAGGCGGAGGCCTATCAAGCCATGTATTTGGCCAACAACTGGGAAGACCTGGAGGCCCACATGGCGGGTCGAGGCGTGGGGAACGCGTTGGGAGGCGTGCTTTTCGAGTTCATGGACGAGTGGTGGAAAGCCAACGCCGACCTGCCCGAAAAAATCCGGAGAGAGCGGGCCGATTGGTACGCCTCAAAATCCGCGATTTACAAGAACCTTCAGCCCGAGAACCACGACGTCGTTCCGCAGTTCGGGCTCCCCTTCGTCGACGGCTGGAGTTATGAGGAATGGTTCGGCCTGGTCGGCCAGGGGACCGGCCGGGACAGCCCTTTCTGCCGGATCCTGCGTCCCGCCTATTTGACCATGCAAGCGCTGTGGAAAAAACCCAGGCGGGGAAAAACGCGCTATTGATCGATTCCCCAGATTTGTATAAACTGTAGACATCTGTTCTTTCCTCCACTCCATCAAGACAACTCTGTCCTAACCAACGCTCCCTCCAGATCAATGTGATTTGCGCGGTTCGTGTGACACGTTCGATGTTTCTTTCGTTCAAAATCGAAGGAGGTCGTATGAACAAATCCGTGTTTACATCGTTCGCTCTGATGGCGGGATTGATCTTCGGCTCTTCTCAACTGTATGCCATGGGCCGGTCCGACCGGGGAACCGAAAAGACCGACGAAGGCATGATGGATATGGGAACCTCCACGGACACCATGAAGAGCACTGACACCTATAAGAGCACCGGCACGTGGGATCGCTCCATGGAAAAAGGGATGGGCACCGAGGACATGGGAACTGAGGGAGGAACCGAGGGAGGGACCGACTCCGGCTATTGATTGAGGCCGTGCGCGGCGGCCGGCTGGAGGGCGATCCCTCCAGCCGCGCCTAAGTGCTGCGTTTCATAAATACGGTCACGTATGCCGGGGGGATTTTGAGGCGAGCCGAAGCCGAATTTTCCAAGCATAGCGGTGCCTATGTGAGGAAAATTCGGCAAAGGCGCAGCCCAAAAGCCCCCGGCCCTTCGGGAGGGCCGATATCGCGGGGATTTCCGCGTCGCTCGTCGGTTACAATGGCACCGCATTGCGCCCTCCTCGCTTCTTGAACTCCCCGCAATCTCGGCCCTCATACGTGACCGTATTTATGAAACGCAGCACTAAGCCGCTTTTTAAGCGGGAACTTTTGGAATCCTGAGCGAGTGCGGCGGTGTTGGGATGTTCTTCTCAACCGCTTGATTAAGCTTCATCGCCGGGGGCCGGCCCGCCAAATTCGTGACGGCCCGCCAGAGCCCGGAAGACATCAGAGACATCTTTTCATAATCCAGCTTTTCATGGGTGTCGGTGGACGTGTGATAATGGGAGTTGCGATAGAACGCCGTATCCGTGAGCATGACCGCCGGATAACCCATCTTCCAGAAATTGACGTGATCGGAGTTCTCCACTCCCCGCACGAACCGGGGGAGGCAGGCGCCCTGCACGGAGGGACCCAGCCCCATCCCGCTCTTCAAACGCCACATCAGGGGCGCGGATGGGAAATCCCCCACGACCAAGGCGAAGTTCCCCCGGGAGGGGTAAAGCCAGTTCAACGGAGCGGGAGCCTTCTGGGAACCAGGCTGATCGGTGAAGTATCCCAGCATCTCCAGGCTGATCATGCCGGCGACGCGGTCTCCCCTTCTCCGGGTTTCCCGGGCATGGTGGAAAGACCCCATCGTGGCCAGCCGTTCCGGGCGGGGCAGCGCGTGGAAAAGCTCGGCCTCCTCCGTTGAAAACGCGACGAAGCGCACCGTTCTCGCGCAGGATTGGCCGCGGAACCGGCGGGCCAGCTCCATGAGCAGTGCCACGCCGCTGGCGTTGTCGTCGGCGCCCGGGGTCCCCGGCGCCGAATCGTAGTGGCCGCCCACGATCACGATCTCCCGGCCCCGGTCGGGGCATGTTCCCGGCAGGGTCGCCACGACGTTGTGGCAGGTCTTGCCCAGGACCTCGTATTCTTCCCACTCGGTCCGGAAACCGAGAGAGCTGAAATAGGAAGAGATGTAATCTCGAGCCGCGCCCAGCCGGCTGTGCTGATTCCAGTTTCTTTCACCGATGTCCTGAGACAAGACTTTCACATGATGCCTTAACCGATCCATCAACTCGGTGTCCGGGCGGGGAGGGGGAGGCGGTTTGAACGACCTAAGAGAGGCGAAAAGAAAAGGAGCCGCAACAGTCAGTCCCAGGGCCAAGAACACGGCCGGAACTTGTTTTCGTCGCATACGAACGCCGCTATTATACTCGTTGCGGCCGGTGCGCGCCAGGGAAAAAATCCTATGGGGGATGATCCTTCTTTCGTTCCCTGCGTGGGCCAAGCCGCCGGGGGACCTCCGAGACATCCGCCTGCCTCCGGGTTTCCGCATCGAACGCTACGCGGAGGACGTCCCCGGGGCGCGCTCCATGGCCCTGAGTCCGCGGGGCATCCTTTTCGTGGGAACGCGCGATGAGGGAAACGTCTACGCCCTTCTCGACACCGACGGAGACCAAAAAGCCGATCGGGTGAACATCCTGGCGCGGGGCCTGAACCGGCCCAACGGCGTGGCGTTCCGCGGCGGCGATCTGTACGTCGCCGAGGTCCACCGCGTGATCCGATACGACGGCATCGAAGACCGCCTCGCGGACCCACCCGATCCCGTAGTGGTCAATGACGATTTCCCGAGCGATCCCGCCCACGGCTGGAAGTTCATCCGCTTCGGCCCCGACGGCAAACTCTATGTGCCGGTGGGCGCCCCCTGCAACGTCTGCGAACCGGACAACCCCCTCCACGCCTCCTTGACGCGCATGAACGCCGATGGGACGGGACTTGAGGTTTACGCGAAAGGCATACGGAACACCGTGGGGTTCGACTGGCATCCCGTTTCCAAAGACCTCTGGTTCACGGACAACGGCCGCGACCGCCTCGGGGACGACCGCCCGCCCGACGAATTGAACCGCGCCCCGGAAAAGGGAATGCATTTCGGTTTCCCGTATTGCCACGGGAAAGACGTCGCCGACCCGCGATTCGGCCGGTCGCATGCGTGCCGCGATTCCACCGCCCCGGCGGCGGAGCTGGGTCCCCACGTGGCGGCGCTCGGCATGCGTTTCTATACGGGCCGGATGTTCCCGGACGAATATCGGGATCGCATTTTCATCGCGGAACACGGCTCCTGGAACCGGAGCGCGCCGATCGGATACCGGGTGACGGCGGTGCGGGTGAACCCGGACCAATCCGCCTCGGACTACCGCGTCTTCGCCGAAGGCTGGCTGAACGCCGACGGGAAGGCGTGGGGCCGCCCGGTGGACGTCCTCGTCATGCCGGATGGGGCGCTCTTGGTTTCCGACGACCGTGCGGGAGCCGTTTACCGGATCGATTACCGGAAGTGAGGGTCATGGACCATGCCTGAGTCGCAGCCGATCACCGTTCGACAGGACGTGCCTGGTCCGGAGCGGTCCATCGCCTATTTTTCCATGGAGATCGGCCTGGAATCGCGGATGCCCACCTACAGCGGGGGGCTGGGCGTGCTGGCCGGCGACACCGTACGGGCGGGCGCGGACCTCAACATCCCCATGGTGGCGGTGAGCCTTCTCTACCGGAAAGGGTATTTCCGCCAGGAAATCGACGGCGAGGGACGGCAAACGGAATCCCCCGTCGGTTGGGCCGTCGAGGAGTTCCTCCTGGAAACGCCCCCACGGGTCTCCGTGTCCATCGAAGGGCGGGCGGTCGGCCTCCGGGCGTGGAAGTACGTCGTGCGGGGAGCCGAGGGCTTCCAGGTCCCCGTCTACCTCCTTGACAGCGACCTCTCCGAGAACACGGCCTGGGACAGGGCCCTGACCCATTCCCTCTATGGGGGCGACGCGCGCTACCGCCTGTGCCAGGAAACGCTCCTGGGGATCGGCGGCGTGCGGATGCTCCGCGCCCTCGGGTACCGGAACCTCCTGCGGTTCCACATGAACGAGGGGCACGCGAGCCTCCTCACACTGGAGCTCCTGGACGAGGAGGCCAAGAACGCCGGGCGGGGCGTCCCATCGAAGGAAGACGTGGAGTCGGTCCGCCAACTGTGCGTGTTCACCACGCACACGCCCGTTCCGGCCGGGCACGACAAGTTCCCCGTGGACTTGGTGGCGCGCGTGCTCGGGCCGCGCGACCTGGACCCCCTGCGCGATTGCTTCCACGACGACGGTGTCCTGAACATGACCTGCCTGGCCCTCAGCCTCAGCCATTTCGTCAACGGGGTGGCGAAAAGACACGGGGAAGTGTCCCGGACGATGTTCGCCAACTACGACATCGACTCGATCACCAACGGCGTCCACGCCGCCACGTGGACGGCCCCGCCATTTCAGGAGCTGTTCGATCGCTACATCCCCGGCTGGAGGCAGGACAATTTCAGCCTCCGCTATGCGCTCAGCATTCCGAAACCGGAGGTTTGGAAGGCGCACCTATCCGCGAAGAAACGCTTGATCGAACACGTCAACCAAACGGTTCGCGCCGGCTTGGACCCGAACGTTTTCACCATCGGCTTTGCGCGTCGGGCCACCGCCTACAAGCGCGGGGACCTGATCTTTCACGACATGGAAAGGCTCAAACGGATTTCATCGCGCGCCGGCTCTTTCCAAATGGTCTTCGCGGGCAAAGCGCACCCCCAGGACGAGGGCGGCAAAGAAATCATCCGGCGGATTTTCCAGGCGAAAGACCGGCTGCGGAGCGCCGTCCCCGTCGCCTATCTGCCCGACCACTCCATGGAACAGGCCTTGTGGGCGACGTCCGGATCCGACCTCTGGCTGAACACCCCCCTGCCTCCTTTGGAAGCTTCCGGGACGAGCGGCATGAAAGCCGCCTTGAACGGCGTTCCCAGCCTCAGCGTTCCGGACGGGTGGTGGCTGGAAGGCCACATCGAGGGCGTGACGGGCTGGTCCATCGGGGACAAGACACCGGTCCACCGGGAAGGGCGGGACCCCGCCTCCGACGCCGCCTCGCTCTACGGGAAACTGGAAAACGTGATCCTTCCCCAGTTTTACCGGGCTCCGGATTCCTTCATCGACGTCATGCGCCACGCCGTGGCGCTGAACGGGTCCTTCTTCACCACCCAACGGATGATGCTCCAATATGTGCTTCACGCCTATTTCGGGTAGTTGTATACTCTATACATGGAATCGAAATCTTCCTCCTCTTCCTCGACGGCCGACCGGCTTCAGGCCCTGATCGTCTGCGTCCGGCAGCTCCGGCAAGGCCGGTTCGCGATCGACGTCCCCCCGCCGTCGGGTGACGAACTCGACCCTCTGGGGTCCGCGCTCGAGAAATTGGCGCGGACCCTGGAGGTCCGCCAGTTGGAGGAGCAGAAGCTCGAACAGATCATGCTGCGGATCAACGCGGGACTTCTCTTCGACGAAGTCCTGGAGTACATCTACCAGAACTTCCATGAGATGATCCCGTACAACCGGATCGGCTTTTCCTTGATTGAAAACGGCGGTCAGATGGTGACGGCGCGCTGGATGAAAAGCGATTTGCCGACGATCCGGCTGGGGCCGGGGTTTTCCGCGCCCCTGGCGGGCAGCAGCCTGCAATCCGTGTTCGACACCGGGAAACCGCGGATCCTCAACAACCTGCCGGACTATTTGCGGGAGCATCCCCGGTCGGAATCCACGCGGCTGATCGTTGAAGAAGGGATCCGCTCCTCCCTCACCTGCCCCCTCATCGTCAGGGGCGCCCCCGTGGGATTCCTGTTCTTCTCCAGCGTCCATCCCGGCGCCTACGACGACGCCCATATCCACCTCTTTCAACGGATCGCGGAGGAAGTGTCCGTCATCGTCGAGAAAGGCCGGCTCGTCTCCGATCTGGCGGACCAGAAGGCGGCCATCGAGAGGCAGAACGAGGAGCTCCGCCGGTTGGGCGAGATGAAGAACGCGTTCCTCGGCGTGGCCGCGCACGACCTTCGCAGCCCCATCACGTACATCCAAATGGCGGTGAGCCATCTCCTGAACCATCAAATCCCCGAGGTGGATCGGCAGAGCTTCATGCGGGACATCCAGATACAAACCCGCTACATGTCCGCCCTGCTCAACGACCTGCTCGACATCAGTCACATCGAATCCGGGAAGTTCTCGGTCAACTTCGATTCCATCCCTCTGGCCGATTTCCTGGAAGACGCCGTCCAACGGCACGCGAAGATGGCCGAACCGAAGGGCATATGCGTCGTCCTCGAATCTCCTCCGCAAGGATCCGTGTCGGCCGACCCCCTCCGCCTGAGGCAGGTGATCGACAACCTGATCTCCAACGCCGTGAAGTTTTCTCCTGCCGGGACCCTGGTCCAAGTTCACGCCGGTTTCACCGGCACCGGATGGCGCGTGGCGGTGCAGGACAACGGCCCCGGGATCTCCCTCAAGGATCAGGAAGTCCTCTTTCAGGATTTCGCTCACCTCTCCGCGAGACCGTCCAGCCCGGAGAAGAGCACCGGCCTCGGCCTGGCCATCACCCGGCGGATCATCGAGGCCCATGGAGGACGGATCGCCGTGAACTCTTCCCCCGGGAAAGGCTCGACGTTCTGGTTCACGATTCCCAACCGATAAACCGCAGGCGAACCCGCCTGGCCGTCTTATCCCCCTCTCAAGGCTCCTCGAAGACATCGCTCGTGAACACCTGCAGCTCCACCGCCGGGTCCTGCCAGCACTCGGCGGGAAGACCCGCCTTCTCCGTGCAGAGCCGGGACAAGAACTCCTTCTTGCCGGGGAGCTGTTCCCACACCGTCGGTAAAAACAGACCCGACCGGCGGCCCTGACGGACCACAACGCCGTGCCGGCCCGGTTCAATCGCCTCCGCGTTTTCGACCGCACGCGGCTGAGAAAGGACGGAGATCTCGATGCGCACGCCGTCGAGCTCTTGCGGCTCAAGCGGTTGAAATCGCGAATCCTCAAACGCGGCGGCGCGCGCGAAATAACGCACGCCTTCCAAGAGGCTGGTCTGCGGCACGGTGGTGCCGATGCAGCCCCGCAAGCGCCCCCGCTTCGTCAGCGTCACGAAAACGGCCGCCGGCATATTCCATTCGGACTTTTGAGAGAGGGCCCTCGGCTCATAGGGTTTCCCTTCAAAGGCCTCCGCTAGGGAACGCCGCGCTTCCTCCAGGAGGCTTGTTTTGGCGTCCCCATCATGACCGGAAACCGGCGCCCGCGGCTCGCCGGATTTGACGAAGGCGACGGCGGCGTAACCCACCACGCGGCTCGGATCCCCGGCCTGTTCCACGTCGCCGGAGTTGGCGTATTTCAAGACGGCGGCGCGGTCGGCTTTCAGCGCCCGGACGGAGTGGAGCCCCGCGAGGAGCGCCGCCTCGCCGCAGGCCATGGTCGCCAGGCCGGGCTCGCGCCGGCCGAGCAGGATCCGGGACGTCCTCTGGACGGTTTCCGGGTCCATCCCTTCCACGGCGCGCAAAAGGGTTCCATCCGCCCTCCGCGCCGTCTCTTGATCGGGGTAGTGGGACAGGTCGGAGGAGATCACGATGAGCGCTTTCCGTCCCTTCACGACGCGGGCCACGGCCTCGCCGATCCGGCGCAAGGTGTCGGGGTCATCGTCGTTCAGGGTGATGGGCACGATTTTAAAATCCGTCAACAGGCGCTGGAGGAACGGCAGTTCCACTTCTAAGGAATGTTCCCGGGCGTGGGCGTCCGGTAAATCCTGGAAGAGCGGAGAGACCTTCAAGAGCCGGCCCGCCAGGTCCTCGTCCACGCGGACCCGTCCCAAAGGCGTGACGTACGCGCCGCGTGAAAACACCGCGGCGCCGCGGACCGGCACATGATGCGACGGCCCCAGGAGCACGACCGTCCGCCAATCCGTCCCGACGGCCTTAAACCCCTCCGCGGCCACGGCCCCGGAAAACACATAACCCGCATGCGGGACCAGCACGGCCACGACGGGGGCCATTAAATCGTGGACGCCCGCCCGATCCACGAGCTCATCCACCGTCCGGCGAAGCCGGTCCGGGTCCTCCGGGTAAAATTGACCGGCCACCGCGGGCGGCCTCTCCCGGGACACCGTCGATGGCCGCGCGGAGCCGGCCGCGGTCGACCGCGCCAGCCCTTTCCACAGAGCTCCAAGGACAACGGCGGTCCGGAGGACCGACT
>JACQPF010000329.1 GCA_016207625.1 Elusimicrobiota bacterium
CCACCAGGGAGATCAGCGCCATTTGAACAAGACCATGAAGGAAGTTGTGCCGCCAGATCGCGGCGCGACGGGCGTTAAATGAATCCGCCTTTTGCAGGATGACGAAAGCGCCGGCTTGTTTGCGATGGCGAAAAGGCTGCGTGTGAATGTGCATCCGTCGTCCGTCGACGGTGATGAAGGTGTGGGTGCTCTCCTGAAGGTGGGGGTCCAAACGGTCTTGAAGGCGGGCGGCGAGGAGGAGGGAACGGCGTTCCAGAGTGTCCTCGCGGGTCTCCCGTTCCCGGCGGATTTGGAGGAGGGAGGAGAGCGTGGCCACCGCCGCCACGGCGAAAACGAGGGAAACGATCAGCCGCAAAGTGATGCGCATCAAAAACTCCTTGAACAGGAGTTATCGTTTCGTCAACGACATCACATTTTGGAAAGAAACGCCGGGCCCAGCCGAAGCTGGACCCGGACGTTAGCGGGAATCTTTTCGAAACGACCGGGACTTATAGGTCGAACATCATGTCCGCGTATGACGGGACCGGCCACAACCCCTTGGGCAGAAGGGTCTCCAAGGCGTCGACGTCCGCACGCAGGTCCTTTTGGGCCGTGAACACGGAGTCCCGGTAGAAGGCGGCCCTTTCCTCCATGTGGGGGATCTGCGGCGCCTTCGCAGCGGCGGCCTCCAGCGCGGCCAGCTTCTTGTTGGCGGACTTCAAGAGGTCCGAAATTCGGACGAGGAGCTCCATCTGAACGTCGGCGGGCGCGCCGGCGGATTTCAACTGGTTGACGGTTTGGGCCAGCTCTTCCGTGTAGGCGATCACGGCCGGGCGGAAGAGGGTTTTGTGCATGTCGATGGACGTCCGGGCCTCGATGTTGATGCATTTCGCATAGTGGTCCAAGTAGATCTCGTGGCGGGATTCCAGTTCCCGTTTGGAGAGGACCTTGTATTTCTCGAAGAGTTTGAAGGCGCTGTCGTTCGCCATGGCGGCCAAGGCCTCGACGGTGGAACGGATGTTGGGGAGCCCGCGCTTTTCCGCTTCAGCCACCCAGTCCTCGGAATAGTTGTTCCCGTTGAAGACGACCCGGCCGTGCTTGTTGATGGTTTCTTTCACGATGGCGGTGGCCTCTTTGTTGATGTCGGAGGCTTTCTCCAGGCGCAAGGCGATCTCATCGAGCGTTTCGGCCACGATGGTGTTCAGCACCACGTTGGGGCCGGAGATCGACGCCGAAGAGGGCACCATGCGGAACTCGAATTTGTTCCCCGTGAAGGCGAAGGGCGAGGTGCGGTTGCGGTCGGAATTGTCCTTCGGGAGCGCGGGCAAGGTGTCCACGCCGATGGTGAGGAAGGTCTGGCCTTTGTATTGCGTCTTCACGCCCTTGGCGATGTTCAGGAGGATTTGGGTCAGTTCATCGCCCAGGAAGATGGAGATGATGGCCGGCGGAGCCTCGTTCGCCCCGAGCCGGAGGTCGTTGCCGGGGTTGGCGGCGGAGGCGCGGAGCTTGTCGGCGTGCCGGTCCACGGACTTGATGAGGGCGCTCAGGAAAACGAGGAACTGCTCGTTCTCGTGCGGGGTGTGACCGGGTTCGAGCAGGTTGATCCCGTCGTCGGTGGCCAGGGACCAGTTGTTGTGCTTGCCCGAGCCGTTCACGCCGGCGTAGGGCTTCTCGAACAGGAGGCACACCAGGCCGTGCCGGAGGGCCACCTTCTCCATGGTCTCCATCACCAGCTGGTTGTGGTCGGCGGCGATGTTGGTGGTGGCGTAGAGGGGCGCGAGCTCGAATTGGGAGGGAGCCACCTCGTTGTGCTTGGTCTTGGCGGTGACGCCCATTTTCCAGAGCTCGGTGTCCAGGTCTTTCATGAAGCGGGACACGCGGTCTTTCAGGGCGCCGAAGTACTGGTCTTCAAGCTCCTGGCCTTTTGGGGCCGAGGCGCCGAAAAGAGTGCGCCCCGTGAGCACCAAGTCAAGGCGCTGGTCGAAATATTCCTTATCGATCAGGAAGTATTCCTGCTCCGGACCGACGGTGGAGGTGACGCGCTTGGAGGTTTTGTTCCCCAGCGCCCGCAAGACCCGCAGGGCCTGTTTCGACACGGCCTCCATGGAGCGGAGGAGGGGGGTCTTCTTATCGAGAGCTTCCCCCGTGAACGAGCAGAACGCGGTGGGAATGCTCAGGGTGACGTTCCCCGCGTCGTCTTCTTTCAGGAAGGCGGGGGAGGTGCAGTCCCAGGCCGTATAGCCCCGGGCCTCAAAGGTGGCGCGCAGACCGCCCGACGGGAAGGAGGAGGCGTCCGGCTCGCCTTTGATCAACTGCTTCCCGGAGAATTCCATGATGGCGGAGCCGTCCGCTTGAGGAGAAATGAAGGAATCGTGCTTCTCGGCGGTCTTCCCCGTGAGCGGCTGAAAGAGATGGGTGTAGTGCGTGGCGCCTTTTTCGATGGCCCAGTTTTTCATCGCTTCGGCCACCACGTTGGCCACGTCCAGAGTGAGGGGTGCGCCTTCGTCCAAGGTTTTCCGGAGGGCGAGGTAAATGTTCTTGGGCAAGCGCTTCTTCATCTCCCGGTCGGTGAAGACGTTGGATCCGAAGATCTGCGCGGCGCCTTGGAACGTTTTCGCCGCCATTTTCGCTCCAGCTGTTTTTCCGTTGCCGGACTGACTGATTTTTCCAACTTTTTGTTTTAGGGGCATGATTATTCCTCATTCATAATTAGTATTGATGCCAAAGATACGTAAAAAGGATCTGATGGGGGTTGCTACGGGTGTATTGTAGCAAATTCGCTTTAATTTACACGGGCCCCCTTCGCCAAGTCCCGTGCCAGCTTTTCGCCCAGGCCCTGGAGGGCCTGTTGAACGAGAGACTCCGGGCTGGCCAGTTCGCCGATTTTACCTCCGAACGCGTGCTTTTCAGCGCTCTTCGCCTTTCCAAAAGCGCGCCCGGCGGCCAAGAGCTCCCCTGTTTCAACATCGACAAGTCGGGCCTCGGCCTCGATTTCCACCCACCGGGTGGTCTTTTCCGCGATCTTGACGCTGCGGCCTTCTTCCCGAACGGAAAGAGACACCACCGCTCCCAGGACGACCGTTTGGGCTCCCAGTTGCTTCCCGACGGCGGCGGCCGATGCGCTGTCGATGACCCCCGTTTGTCCCAATCGGACCTCTTTCAGCACCGTGTCGACGCGTTGCCTTTCCACCATCCGGAACCGGCCCGTGCGCAAGAGAGACCCGGCGACGGCGTCGGACAGGCCACCCACGCTTTTGGCGTGTTCGGGAGCGGACTCCACGGAATAAGCGAACGGCATCACCGCCGCCAAGGGAAGTGTTTCCCTCGAGGATTCGTTTAAGGTGGCGCATCCCGTCATTAAAAAGACCAGACCGAGCATTGCTGCTTTCATGAGATCCTCCGGATTGATAGATAAGAGGTTTCATTGTATCAAAAAACATCTGGAAAAAGCTTCACGTACATTGTATATATTGATCACCATGTTTTAATAATTCCTTTGGAGGTTCTATGCGCAAGCGGATGTCGGTGGTGTCTCCGGTGGTTTTGCTTCTGATGGGGGTTTTTGTCGGCGGGTGCGGTCCGAAATCGGCCTATCTGGAAAAAGGCGAAGTCAAGCAGACGATCGAGCAGGAATCCTTTCGCAAAGAATACGTGGAATCCATCGGCATCGGCGCGGCGGACTCCGCGCTCACCAACGTCACCCAGCGACGCGCCCTCTCGCGCGACGCCGCCATAGTCAAAGCGCAATATGAGATGCTGTCCATGATCAAAGGCCTCCAACTGACCGGCGGCATCACCGTGGACCGGGCGATCGAAACAGACTCCACCCTCCAAACCAAAATCGACGCCGAGATCAAGGCGGCGGAGATCATCAAGTCCGAATGGACCAACGACGACGGCTGCGTGGTCACCTTGAGGCTGAATAAAAAGAGACTCAATGAGATGATGAGCGGCCGGCTTCTCCAACCCTGAGCGGCCGGCGAGTTATGAAGGCCGTCCTCTGCGCCGCGCTGATCCTGTTCGCGGCGCTTGCCGCACCGATCCAGAGCGCTCCCTCGAAAGGCTACGCTTACCCGACCCCCTATTCTCCTTCTTTGGCCGCGCAGATCCGTTTCGCGCAGGTCCCGGCCGGAGCCAGGATCCGGATCTACAACCTGGGAGGGGTGTTCATTCGGGAAATCCGCGCGGAAGCCAACGGCACCGCCGCGTGGGACGTCAAAGACGACTCGGGCGGAGCCGTAGCGCCGGGTTCCTATTTCGCCCGCGCCGAGGGCCAGAGCGAGATCATCAAGATGATGGTTCTGCCTTGACAAAAAGCCCCCTTTCCGTCGCGCTTCTTTTCCTGTTGGCCCCCTCTTTTCTCTGGGCGGGGGACGCGCCCGGCCTGCCGTTCCTGCTTTTGCAGAAAACGGCCCGGACCGTAGGCATGGGGGGCGCGTCCGTCGCCTTGGCGGACGAACCGGGAGCGGTCTTCTCGAATCCCGCGGGGATGGTGTTCTTGGAGAAAACGCATGTCCAGTTCGGCGGCGCCGGCCATGGGGACGCGGGTTTCGCGTCCCTGGCCGTGGTCCTGCCCAAGGCCGGCGGC
>JACQPF010000336.1 GCA_016207625.1 Elusimicrobiota bacterium
ATGACCCCGCGAACGGTTCCTTCCCATCCTCCCATCAGGGTCACCGTCTTTCCCTCTTCCCATCGGAGAGCGGCGGCCTCGAGGACCGCGGGGACTTCCAAACCGCATTCTTCAAGGAAAGCGCGCGAACCGATCAGGGCGGCGCGAGGTACGCCTTCTCCCGGCAAATGCACGGCGCCTCCGAAACCTTTCTCCTGGAAATCCTGGAACCCGATCACGGGGAAATGCGCCAATTGGCTGAGGCGGGCGACGCGCTCAATTTCCCGGGCGGCCGGGTGGGACGTCTTCGCCGCCAGGGAAGCGGCGATGGCGAGGAATTCCTTTTCCACCTGATCGTTGGCGGGCGTGGTCAAAAGAGCCCCGAAGCGCCATGGGGATTGGGCGATCATATTACCTCCCTTACTTCCTACATTCGATAGAGCATCCAATAGATGAGGATCCCCGTCATGGAGACGTACATCCAAACCGGCCACGTCCACCGGGCGATGCGGGCATGCCGGTCATACCGCCCGCGCGCGGCTCTATAAAATGTTATCAAAATGAGAGGGACGATGGCGGCCGCCAAAACGGTATGGGAGGAGAGGATCGCGAGATAAAGGGTCCGGATCCACCCGGCCCCCGGGAAGCGCACGGAACCGGATTGCGCATGGTAGCGCAAATAAGAAACGAGGAAAAGGGCGGAGGTGAGGACCGCCGCGGACATGCAAACGCGGTGGGCCGCGATGTTTTTGCGCCGGACAAACAGAAACCCCGCCGACAGGAGACATGCGCTCGCGCCGTTCAGGAAAGCGTTGAAGGCCGGCGGGGTCATTCCCCTTTTCGCTCCGCCACCCACACCGCGAACAAAAACATGGCGGCCGCGAAAAACGCGTTCACGGCGAGACTGATGCCGTAGGAAGGCAGTTGGGACGCCGCCCCGGCCTCATGGAAAAGGCCCCGATGCAAGGCGGCGATGCTGTAGGTTAAAGGGTTGACCCGCATCACCCCCTGCAGCCAGCCCGGCGCCCCGGAGGGCGGGAACAAGGCCCCGGACAGAAGCCAGAGAGGCAGCAAAAAGAGGTTCATGACGGCGTGAAATCCTTGGGTGGAATCCAGCCGCCAGGCCATCACGAACCCCATGGCCGTCAAACCAAAGGACATCAGGAACAACACCAAGCAGACGGGAATGAAATCGATCTGCCAGAAATTCACCCCGACGAAGGGCAATATCAGCAGGAAGAGGAGCCCTTGGCCGAAAGCGAGGATTGTCCCGCCGAGAAGTTTTCCCATCACGATGGCCCTGCGCGAAACCGGGGAGACCAGGACCCCCTGCAAAAAGCCTTCCCTCCGGTCTTCAATGATCGAAATGGTGGAGAAAACGGCCGTGAAAAGGAGGATCAACACGACGGTGCCGGGAAAGAAGTATTGAAGATAAGAGAGCCCCTCCGATCCACCGCCGGCCGGCGCGCCCGCCGGGAGCCGGAAAGAGCCTCCCAGCCCCGAACCGATCAAGAACCAAAACACGATGGGCGAGCCGAGGGCCCCCAAAACGCGGTCTTTCTGACGGAGGAAACGCACCACTTCACGCCGCAGAAGGGTCCCGACGGCCAGAGCCCCGCGCTTCGCGCTCATCTCTTCTGACCAGTCGCAGGTTCTTGCCACCAGAAACGATGGCCGGTCTGATGGATGAAGACGTCCTCCAGAGTGGGTTTCCCCACCGTGATCGCGTCGATCAGGCCGGGGAACGCCTCCACCAATTGCGGGACGAATTCATGGCCTTGCCGCCGCTCCAGGCGCAGAGTGCCGTCGACAACCGTCGGTTTTGTATGGAACTTTTCCTCGATCAAAGAGCACAGCTTCTCCGGCTCCCGCGTCTGGGCGAGGATGACGTCCCCGCCGATCTGCTCTTTCAGCTTCACCGGCTCGCCCAAGGCCACGCAAGTCCCCCGATGCAAAATCGCCAGCCGGTCGCAGTGTTCCGCCTCTTCCATGAGGTGCGTCGTCACGAGGATCGTCACGTTCTCCTTCTTCAACTCTTGCAGATAACGCCACAAGTCCAGGCGGGCCCCAGGGTCCAGGCCCGTGCTCGGCTCATCCATTAAAAGGAGTTCCGGCCCGTGCAAGAGCCCTTTGGCGATCTCGCCGCGCCTCTGCAGCCCGCCGGACAAATGCTCCACGCGGTCCTCCGCCCGGCTTTCGATGCCCAACCGCTGAAGAAGGCTTCGGATGCGTTGAGTGAGATCCTTCCCGCTCAAGCCGTAGAGATGGCCTTGATGGAGGAGGTTTTCCCGGAGGGTCAATTTTTTGTCCAAGCTGGGGTTTTGAAAGACGACGCCGATCCTCCGGCGCACCTCCCGCGGGTTTTCCGCGACGTCGATCCCGAACAAAAGCGCACGGCCTTGGGAAGGGGAAAGGGCGGTGGACAGGATTCGGAACAACGTGGTTTTCCCTCCGCCGTTGGGCCCGAGAATGCCAAAGAGCTCGCCGACTTTGACGGAGAAGCGGAGGTCCTGGAGGGCCTTTCGGGGCTCTCCGGATTTCCGGGAAGGCGGGAAAACGCGGGTTAAGCCGTCGATTTCAACGGCGTTCGTCTCTTTTTCGGTCACAGGAAGTAGGGGTGTCGATCCAGAATCATCAGCGTGATCAGAAGCGGCAAGTAGAACACAGACGCCATGAAAATGCGCCGGGCCGTGGCGGAAGAACGGTCGAGAAGGAACGACCGCTCGATGGAAAGAAGGACCAACCCGAGTGAACAAGCGGTCAGCAGGTAAACCGGTCCCGCCAACCCCAACACCGCCGGCAAAACGCTGGCGGCCAGAAGCGCGGCCGTGTATTTCAGAATGCTTCTCGCCGTGCGGGAGCCGTCCCGTTCCGGGACGGGAAGCATGCGCAGCCCGGCGCGCGTGTAATCCTCTTGATAGAGCCATGCGAAAGAGAGGAAATGCGGGAACTGCCAAAAGAATAGGATGGCGAAAAGGGCGCCCGCTTCAATCCCCAAGCGTCCCGTGGCGGCCGTCCACCCCAAGACGGGCGGGAGGGCGCCGGCCACGGCTCCGGCCGCGGTGCAAAGCACGGAAACGCGCTTCAAGGGCGTGTACAACCCCAAATAAATCCCCAGGCTCAAAGCCGCCAGCGCCGCCGTGAGGAGGTTCACCGCCGAACCCAAATAGAGGAGGCCTGTGGCGGAGAGCAAGAGGCCGAAGAAGAGGGCTTCTCCCGGCTTCAAGCGCCGCGCCGGCAGGGGACGTTTTTCCGTCCGGCGCATCAGGGCGTCCACCTCCACTTCCATCACCATGTTCAGCGCGCAGGCCCCGGCGGAAACCAGGAGCGTTCCCACCACCGCGTCCAGGAGCCGGTTCGAGTCCACGGAGCCGCCGGACCCCAGCACGAACCCCGCCAACGCCATGAGGCCCGTCATGAAGCTGATGCCGGGCTTGGTGAGGGTGAGGAAATCCGCCATCTTCCCCGGAGATTTCGCTCCTCCGACTGGCTTGGTTCGATAAGTCCAGAGAGCCAAGACCGCGGCCAGGCCCAACAGCAATGCGCCCACGGTGACATGCACGGTCACGATGAAGGCGTTCAAAAGAGGATGGGAAAAGGAAGGCATGGCGTAGGCCTTTAGGAAATAGGTCCAAAGGCCGAGGCCGATCTGGAG
>JACQPF010000340.1 GCA_016207625.1 Elusimicrobiota bacterium
CGTAAAAAGGAACGCGGTGATGCTTCGCCAAAACGGAGAGAGAATAGGTGCCGATCTTATTGGCGGTGTCCCCGTTGGCGGCGATGCGGTCCGCCCCCACGATGACCGCCGAGATTTTTTCGGTTTTCATCAAGTGGCCGGCCATGTTGTCCGTCACGATTTCGTAGGGGATCCCTTCAACGTGGCATTCCCAGGCGGTCAGGCGGGCTCCTTGGAGATAGGGGCGCGTCTCGTCCACAAGGACCTTGCGGATCTTGCCCTTGGCGTGGGCCGTCCGGACGATGCCCAGCGCCGTGCCGTGGCCGGCCGTGGCCAGCGCGCCCGCGTTGCAATGGGTCAGGACCACGCTGTTGGAGGACAAGAGCGACGCGCCCAGTTCGCCAATGCGCAAGCAGCCCCGGAGATCTTCTTCGTCCACCGCTTTCGCTTCCTTCAGGAGGTCTTTGGCGATGGTTTCCTGAAAAGAAGAGGCGTTGGCCGAGGGGGCTTGCCAGCATCGGCTGAGGCGCTCCAGCGCCCAAAACAAGTTGACGGCCGTGGGCCGCGTGGCGGCCAGCGTCCGGCGCGCTTTCTCCAAGTGGGCCGCCATTTCGCTTTGCGAGCGGAACCGTTTTTCACGGGCGGCCAGCGCCAAGCCGAAAGCGGCCGCGCACCCGATGGCGGGGGCGCCCCGGATGGACATGCGGCGGATGCAGTCGGCGACGTCTTGGTGCGTGCGGCAGCGGATGGTGCGGGTCTTGCGCGGCAGATCGCGCTGTTCGAGGATCAAGAGGCTGGAGCCCGCCCAGCGAAACGCTTGGACTTTCGATCGAGAGAGAACGCGGGGGAGAAGCACGAGTCCCTGAGGAGAGGAACCGTTCGTTCCTCTCCTCGGGGAGAGGAACGTCACGGAATGGTCTCCATCACACTTTCAAGCTCTTCTTCGGAGCGGCCGTTGATCTCGATCGTTTTCTCTTTTCCTTTTTGACCCCGAACGATTTTCACGCCGCGGTTTTTCACTTCGAAGAAGTCCGACAAGAAGCTCACGAGCTCGGCGTTGGCCTTGCCGTCGATGGCAGGGGCCGCCACTTTCACCCGGACGGTGGAGCCGATGCGGCCCACCACTTCGCTGCGATGCGCGTTTGGAATGACTCGGACACGGATAATCATGCGTCTTTCACCTCAACTGAGCTTTGATCGCTATGCTTTCGACAGTTTGCGGGATCGCCGGCTTGCCGCCGACAACGCCCGCGTAAAAATCTGGGACAAATGTTCCCGGGCCAAGACCTGGAGCGCGGCTTCCGTCGTGCCGCCGGGAGAGGTCACCCGATGCCGGAGGAGGACGGCCGGTTCAGCGCTTTTCCCCAGCATGAGGCCCGCGCCGAACACCGTCTGCCGGGAGAGCTCTTCCGCAAAAACTTGGGGAAGCCCGAGTTTTTGGGCCGCCTGCGACAGGCACTCCGCCAAATAGAACACATAAGCCGGGCCGGAACCGGAAAGCGCGGTGACGGCGTCCATCAAATCTTCTTTTGTTTTCCAAACCCGACCAACAGAAGACAGGATCGTTCTGGCCAACGTCTCGTCCGCTTTTTTCGCATGCCGGCCCAGGCAATACACCATGGCTCCGGCGCGGAAGAGAGCCGGCGTGTTCGGCATCACGCGGATGACCGGCGCCCGGTTCCCCAAGGTTTTCTCGATGAATGAAGTCCGTATTCCGGCCGCAATTGAAACCACCAGTTGACGCGGCTCGATCCGCCCGCGAAGCCCCGTTAAGACGGGTTCCATCTGCTGGGGTTTGACGCAGAGGACAACGATGCGGCTTTTTGCGCAGGCCACAGCGTTGTCGGGCCCGGTTCGGACCCCAAGCAGCTTTTCCAAAGAGCGACGGCGGTTTTGATCCACATCCGAAACAAAAATCTGAGAGGGTTTTACGGTCCCCGCTTCCAGGAGACCCGAAGCGAGCGCGCCGCCCATGTTCCCCCCGCCGATGAAGGCGATTCGGCCAAGCGTCACAAAAGATCGGCCTGGGGGCGTTGCCCGAACAGCGCGGTTCCGATACGAATCATGTTGGCTCCCTCTTCCACGGCGACTTCATAATCGTGAGACATGCCCATGGAGAGGATGGGCCGGTTCCCTTTAAACCTCGCAAAGAAACGGTCAAACAAGTCCTTGGCCCTCCGAAAATAGGGCCGCGCCAAATGGGATTCCTCAAAATAGGGGGCCATCGTCATAAGCCCCTCAATTTGAAGGAAAGGGAACAAAGAAGTCTGGCTTAAAAAATCATCCAAATGCTCCGGAGCCAGGCCGAACTTCGTTTGTTCATCAGAAACCTTTATCTCCACCAAGCAAGGAATGACCTTCCCCTGAACAGCCGCTTCACGATTTAATATTTCAGCCAGGCGCAAACTGTCGAGGGATTGAATAAAATCGAAAATTTCGACGGCTTTTTTGGCCTTATTTGTCTGGAGATGACCCACCAAATGCCAATTGATATCATACCCGGACAACGAGGTTTGAAAAGAAGACTTTTTTAATGCCGCTTCTTGAATCCGGCTCTCTCCCACATGGCGCAGTCCGCATTTCCAGGCTTCTTCGAGGGAAGAAAAGGGCATGGTTTTCGTGACGGCCAGAATCGTGATGTCTGCCAAAGAGCGATCGGTGCGAAGGGCGGCCCTGGCCACATTTTCTTGTAAAGCAGCCAAACGGTGAGAAAGGGTATCCACGGCCATATCGATCAAACCTGCGGAAGTAAAGGAAAGCCTCCCTGGCTTTAAAGAAGCGGGAGGCATCCAATGACCTCTCAAGTAAATTATGATAGCAAAATCAAGCCCCCTCCGCAAGCAAACTTGCATAACACGTAGGCGTTCGATATAATGACCATAATTGTCATATCGAATCGGCTTTAGAAATCAGCATATTTGAGGGGCTTTTCGCGTATAAGACATTTTTCTGCGCTGTGAAAGGAGTTTCTTAATCATGAAAAGGTTTGAAAACATTTGGAAAGCGGCTGGTCTTATGGCTTTGGCGGTGGTCTTAACCGGGTGTCCCCCCAAGAAAAAGCCCGTCATTCCTTCTGAAGCGGAAGTCACGCCTCCTCCGCAGGAAGAAGTGAAAGCCCCGGAGGAAACGCCTCAGACCGGCCTTGAAATCGGGACCGATTGGGCTTCGGTCCCCAATATGGAAGCGATCTATTTTGACTATAATAAAGCCGATCTTCGGGGAGACGCCCGCGCCGCGCTTAAAAGGAACGCGGAGTTCCTGAAGACCGTTATAAGCGTCTCGCCGGCGGTCCAAGTGCGTGTGGAAGGGCATTGTGATGAGCGCGGCACATTGGAATACAACCTGGCTTTGGGCGAAAGACGAGCAAACGCCGTTCGGGATTATTATGCCTCCCTTGGAGTCTCCCGTTCGACCCTGGCCAGCATTTCCTATGGCGAGGAAAGGCCCGTTTGCGCGGAAAGCAGTGAAGATTGCTGGTCCCGAAACAGGCGTGGGGAGACCACTCTGAAGTCCGCGGAGGGGCCGATTCGCATCCCACTGGACAAGCTGTCGTCGACTCCCAATCCGTAACCGCGTTTGTCCCATACGAGTTCGCGAAGGGATTTTATGCCGGTCGTTGTGAGGATCCGGGGAGCCGCGGCGGCTGGGGCCCTTATGGTTTCTCTCTTCTTATCGGGCTGTTTGGCCACTCAACAGGAGATTGAGGACTTGCGGGTGGACATCGCGCGTCTTCAAAGCACCCTAGCCAAGTCCCAGACCGGCCAAGTCGAGTCTCAGAAATCCCTCCAGGGCAACCAGGCGGACCTCATGTCCCAAATGGGCACTCTCAGCCGGAACCTTGAAATCCTCTCCACGCACTTGGAGGAAAGCCAGAGCCGGATGTCGCTGTTGTCCACGCGGCTGGACGACCTGGATAAGAACCTCTCCAACCGGTTGGACCTTGTTTCCGAGGCGCTCTCTGGAGCCAAGGCCGCCGTCCCGCCTCCGCCCAGCACGCTCTTCAATATGGCGTACAGCGACTTCACGCGGCGGCGGTACGATCAGGCCATCCAGGGTTTTCAAGGGTATTTGGAGAAGTATGGCGACACAGAGAAAGCGGCGGAAGCCCAATTCTACATCGGGGAATCGCGGCTGGCCAAACAGCAATGGACTGAAGCGCAGGACGCCTACGATAAGGTGCTTGTGCAGTATTCCACAAGTTCCATAGTTCCCGCCGCTTATCTTCAAAAGGGGTCAGCGCTCGAAAAGCAGGGAAAAACGAGCGAAGCTCTTGCGGTTTATGATGCCATCATCAAGAAATATCCTTACCGCCAGGAAGCCGGCACGGCTCAGTCGAGGGTGGAATCGCTCCGGACTCCTCCTGCCGCCCCCCCGAAACCCAAATCAACAAACGATTGATTTCGCTTTCTTTATGAACGTCAGGGAAATGTCTCTCATTCACTGGGTTGTTTTGTCGGCGTTATTTCACGCCTTCTTCCTCGGACTTCGTATGGCGAACCGGAAGGTGTCCATGGCGATGATCCCCGTCGAATTTATGTACACCGCTCCCGCTCCTCCCGTGGAAGCCCCCGCGACGGAACCGGCGCCGCCACAGGCGAAACCTGCGCCTCCGAAGAAAGCCCAGGAGAAACCCAAGGCGCCGTCTCAAAAGAAAGGAGAGATCCCAAAACCTGAAATAAGAAAGAAGGCGGTTCCCAAAACGGCGGTTCTGAAGCCGACTCCCCAAGAGGCCGAAGACGCGGTTCCAAAACCCGCCTCCGCGCAGCCGGTGTCGAACCTGATCATGACGAAGCAGGTTTTCCCGTTTTCTTATTACGCCCGCATCGTTCAGCAGAAGGTTTGGAGAGAGTGGGATAAGTCGACCGCGTTGGGTCAGCGCAAGGCGGTGGTTTTGTTCCAAATCACGAGAGATGGACGTGTGGCCAGCGTCAAAACGGAGAAATCTTCCGGAGACGGGCTCTTTGATCAGGCCGCCCTGCGCGCCGTGCAGTTGGCTTCTCCTTTCCCGCCTTTGCCCGCCGGTTATGCGGAAGAGGCGTTGGACGTTTTCTTCGAGTTCAACTTCAATGAATAACTCCTGACCCATAAAAGGATCGCATGAAAAAGTTCATTAGAAACCGCTTTTCCGCAACATTTCCCTTGTTGTTTGTCCTCGGTCTCCCCAGCCTTTTGCCTGCCGCGGATCCGCTCTATTTGGAATTGTCGGCCCACGGCCAACGATTGGATTTGGGGTTGGCCGATTTCAGCACCAGCCGCCAGAAAGTGGAGGAGGCGTCCGTCGCCCGGCAGATCCGGGACGTGGTCCGCTCAGACCTCCTTTTCCCGCGCGTTTTCAACCTCGTGGAAGGAGGCGTTCCGCCGGTGCGCCAACGGGTGTCGATGGACTCCTGGAAGGAACTGGGGGCCGATGTCTTGGTGACGGGCACCGTGGACGCGGGATGGTTTGGCCGGACGGAATTTTCCGGAACGCTGTACGACGTCTCTTCCGGAGAAACGATCCTTCACAAACGGTATATGATGGAGCCCGGCCAGGAGAGGCGGATCGCCCATGAATGGGCGGACGAGATCGTGCGGTATTTCCTGGGGGAAGCCGGCATCGCGCACACGAAGATCACGTTCGTCAACGACGCCACGGGGAAGAAAGAAGTCTGCGTGGTGGATTACGACGGCCAGAACTTCCGCCGGCTGACCGGCGACCGCTCCATCGCGCTCTTCCCCAAATTTTCGCCCGACGGCAAATCGATCGTGTACGCCACCTATCTGGAGGGTTCGCCCATGCTGTACGTGATCGGTTCCGACGGCCGCTCGAAGCGGCCCCTCTGTCGGTACCCGGGCTTGAACTCCGCGGCCGCCTGGCTGCCCGACGGCCAGAACTTGGTGGCCACGCTTTCCCTGGGGCGGAACCCCAACCTCCATTTGGTCGATTTGGAGGGAAAAATCCTGCGCACTCTGACGAATTTCGCCTCGGCGGACACGGCGCCCACCTTGTCTCCCGACGGACTTCACCTCGCGTTCACGTCCGACCGGCCCGGGTACCCCCAGATCTACACCATGGACACGAACGGAGCGAATTTAAAACGATTGACCGATTCCGGCCAATGCGACTCGCCCGCTTGGTCCCCGCAAGGGCACCTGGTGGCCTTCACCATGAGCGTTTCGGGCGGGCTTTTTGACATCTTCACGGTCGAGGTCGGAACGGGCCGGCAGAGGCGGCTTACGTTCGGCGAAGGAGACAACGAGAACGCCGCATGGTCGCCCGACGGCCGATATTTGGTGTTCACCAGCACGAGACGCGGCCGGCCGGAGCTGTGGGTGATGGGTTACGACGGGTCAAACCCCCAGCCGGTGGGGAACTTCCCGGGGCGTTCTTTTACGCCGCATTGGGGCCCGTGAAAAACAGGTATAATAAAGGTCATTCATGAAATTTTTTGCCGATTTTCATATCCATTCCAAGTATTCACGGAACACCCATCCGGACATGGAGATCCCCACCTTGGCGAAATGGGCCAAGATCAAGGGGCTCTCTCTTCTGGGGACGGGTGACTTCACCCACCCCCAATGGCTCGTGGAGCTGAAGAAGTTCTTGAAGCCCACCTCCGGGCGCGGCGTGTACGAGTACGACGACGTGCGTTTCATCTTGACGACGGTGGTCTCGTGCCACTACACGCGAGGCGGGCGCAACTATAAAATCCACCATTTGCTGTTCGCGCCCAACTTTTCCACGGCGGACCGTCTCATCGACGCTTTGGGCCGCTACGGAGATTTGGAGACCGAGGCCCGGCCCTCCATCAGCTTGACGGCCGAGGATTTGGTGAAAGCGGTCCTGGACGTGTCCCCCGACGTCTTGGTGGTCCCGGCGCACGCCTGGGGCTTGCACCACACTCTTTTCTCGCCGCAATTCGGGTACGACCGGCTGGTCGAAGCCTACGGCGCGCAAAGCGAGAACATCCGCATTTTGGAGACGGGTCTGTCTTGTGATCCCGGGCACGCCCACCGTTGGAAACAGATCGACGGGCGCACTTTGATCTCAAATTCCAACGCCCATCACCCGTCCCACCTGGGACGGGAGGCGAACATCTTCGATTGCCCGATGGATTATAAAGACATGACCCTGGCGCTCTTGAAAAACGATCACGGCCGGTTTCTCGGTACGGTGGAGATGTTCCCGGAGGAAGACCGCTATTATTCCTCCGGACATAGGGCTTGCCAATCCCGGGCGTCCCAGGACGGCGGTTTGGGGGTTTGCGCGGCGTGCGGCAAACCCTGTGTGCCGGGCGTATCGGAACGCGTGGAGGCCCTGGCGGACCGCACGCGGGAGGAAGCCGCGCGCCTGACGCGCCCCTTCCACAAGCTGGTCTCCCTACAGGACATCATCGCCGACGCCATGGGCTTCCAGCCGGACGCGGAGTCGGTGCAAAAGCAATACCTGCAGATCACCACGCAGACCGGCCCCGAGCTGAGCATCCTTCTGGATTGGACGGAAGAGCAAATCCGCAAGCAATTGCCGGCGCGAGTGGCGGAGGGCGTTTTGGCCCTCAGGCAGGGGGAGATTTCCATCGAGAAAGGCTATGACGGCGTGCCGGGC
>JACQPF010000346.1 GCA_016207625.1 Elusimicrobiota bacterium
CCGCCAAGTAGAGGGGATCGTTATTTTCCGCCAGGGAGAACAATTCGTCTAAACCCACGGGAATGCTTGCGGAGTCCGGCTCCACCGTCTTCCCCCAGGCCGTACCCACAGGCTGGTCCAAAAGGGCGTTCAACTCGGCTTCCGCCAGGGTGCGCTCCTGCTTTTGCTCGAACAGCATATTTTCCATGCGGCCCAGCTCCGCCCGCATCGTCAAGACATCGGGCCCCGCGCCGCCGGAGGCGGCTCCTGTGCCGCCGCCGGGCATGCCACCTCCGCCCTCTCCCATTCCCGCCGCCGGCATGCGCCCTCCGGTGGCCAGCCTCGCTTCAAGAGAACGGATGAGGAGCTGCATAGTCTCCACGTTCCGCTCAAAAAGCCTGGCCAGTTCATCCGCCTTGTAAAGCCGGTAGTATTCGGCCCGGACATCCGCCAGAACGCTCAGCGCCTTGGCCTTGTAGCGCGATTCCGCCACCCGGGCCTCATATTCTTTCGCCTCGCCTTCCTTCGACAACTTGCCGGGAAAGGGGATTTCTTGTTCCAGCCGAAGGTGGTCCATCTTTTCCCCCGCCGGCACTTTCTCTTTCGAAAAAGAAATCATGGGGTCCGGCCACGCCTTGACGGCGACGACCCGGGCCTTGGCCGCTTCCCAGTTTTTCCGAGCCGTCATGATATCCGGGTTCCGGTCCAAAGCCGTTCCGAGGATTTCTTTTAAAAAAACAGACGTGTCCCCCGTACCGGGCTCTTGGGCATGAGAGGACATGGCGATCAACAGAAATACACTAATGAATAATAGACGCGGCATACACGTCTCCTATTATGAGAAAAATGAAATGGCTATATTTAATATAGGAAAAACGTACGAAAAGAAGCAGCTTAGGAGAGCTGAGGAGGACCGCGGGGGTCAGGAATGAAACGATGCCCTTTCGACACCCGCACGGGCGGGCCGGAAGAGCTGAGGAGTGTTTTAAGGGTTGGAACACCGGGGGCGGCCATTTGTTCCAGAATAGGAACGAAAGCCAGCCGGACCATGCTGGGAGCCGGAAGGCTGACCCAACTGACGCCGATGCGCTGAACATCCGAGGAAAGACAACACAGCATATCGCCCGGACAATGGGACGATTTGTGTGGGGCGGCGCCTGGCGGCGCCGCGGCTTGGTGGCAAGGCATTTTCTCGACGGGAGCGGTCATTTGGCAGTGATCGGCTTCACGCCCGAAGCAAGAATGCGACGGGACCGCCACCACTCCAGCGAGCAAGACAAATAGCAGCAACCAACGCCGATTGTGTCTCATGTTATTGTAAGTATACCAGAAAACACCTCAAATTCAAGACCGCGATTATTTCGGAGTGATCTTAATGGCGACGGGCGGACATACGCTTTCGCAGGCCATGCAGAAAATACAGGCTTCTTCCCGCAACGGGTCGGCCTTCTTTTCGGATGCGGGATGACCCGGCGTATCCAACCATGCGAACACGTTTTCGGGGCAGGCATCCAGACAAGCGCCGTCGGCGACGCACAGGTCGAAATCCACGGCCACCCAAGTTCCATGAATCCCTAATTTGGCCGGTTTCTCCTCGGGGCCAAAAACGGCGTGGCCTTCGTGATCGGCTACTTTCTGTCGCGTGGTTTGGAAATCAGGATCAATCGCCATGAAAAGCCTCCTTATTTTTTGTCCATCACATCCTATCAAAGAACTATAGGCAAGTCAATACATGACGGCAAATGTCATGTTTTGTCAATTCGACGTCGCTCCGTGAAGGGTCAATGCGTTTCTTATCATTGAAAAAGATCGATAAAACCGGTTGTTGTTCAATCTATAAACCGAGAAATTCAATCGATGACTTCCGAACTTCTCCTTATGTTGAACCACTCCCTCATGCCCGCCGCTGGGATTGAAATCAAAATAGGCGACTCCTCGCTTTTTGGCGTCCATCATGATTTTGTGATTCAAAAATTTCGGAGCCCCCATCTCAAAACTGTGATCGGAGTAGACGCAATGCCACGATATGCAATACCGCGAGTGATACAGGTTCACGCTTCCCCCCAGGAGGCGCTCGCCGGCCCACACGAGCCAGAACCGTATTTTGTCGCCGCCTTGCTTGAATAGGCTCTGAAACAAAGGAGGCTCGTAACGGCTTGTGGCGTCTTCACCCCACCGTCGGAGAGATTCCTGATAGACGGCATAGTAGCGATCAATCTCCTCCATCCGCGTCGCCGTGGTCACTCTCAATCCCGTCTTCTCCGCCTTTCGAATCAGCCGTCGAACGTTCTGGTCGTACTTCTCCAGAAGTTGGTTCTCCTCGGAAATGGCCGACAAGTCCAAGACTTGAGTGAAATCCGGTTTTTTGTCCCAATTCCGCGAAGAGATCGGCTGGTCACAATAGGGGTTCCCGAAAATAAGGACTTCTTTTGCCCGCACGTCTCGCTCAAGGAACTCCACGATCCTTTGAACTCTCTCTTCGGTCAGAACGCCCGGCGCGGCGACAAATCCTCCATATACACCCAACATATTGGAGTGGTAGGCCTTGAAAAAACCTTTGCATTCGTGCTCCACCCCCATCGAAGGCAGAACGACCCAGTCCCGGCCGTCAAAAAGGAAAGCTCTGGTTTTGATCTGACAGGAATGCGGATGAGACCGCAGTAAGATTCTGGACCAGGCGGAGGTGTGGAAGAACGTCGCGTATTCGCACTGCTCCGAGATGGAATCCCAAAGCGCGAAGGGAACCGAGTTCAACACCTTCATCGGATGTGATTTTGCGATCAACGTGAGCATGGCGGATCCTTTTCTATTCTCGAATTGGCCTGCGACCACCACCCGTTGTCAAACAAGGTGCATTGTGATCAGAAGAATCGGGAACCCGCGGGAAACTGAAAAAAGGCTGGAACTTGGATGTTTTCCATCGACGACGTTACATTTGTATTCTATCATAATCCCCCAGCCGCATGGCAAGCGCTTCAAGGAGCCGACACTTTTTCGGCACGGGAAGCGTCTAACGAATATGAGGACCCTGTGAAACGGACGACACATTTGAGATCTCTCTTTTTCGCTTTCGGCTTGGCGGCATTGCCGATCCTCGCCTTGGCCCAGGAGCCGCTCTCTTGGTCAAGCTGCGTGGAAGAGGCGGCCCTGCAAAACACGGAGATTGCGGCCGCGCAGGAGTCGGTGCGTCGGGCGCAGCACCAGCTTCGCGGGAGCCGCAGCGGATACTACCCTCAACTTTCCGGCGATGCCGGTTACACCCGCGCCAATTCCGCCACAAGCCTGCAGTCCCTCGGTTCCGGGTCGGGCCTCCGCGAAGAGTTCAGCTTGGGCCTTTCCGCCCGGCAGAACTTCTTCACGGGTTTCCGTGATCGGGCGGGCGTCCAAAAAGCCAAGACGGACGTCGACGCCGCCGAGGCCCGATTGCAAACCGTGAAGGCCCGCGTGGGTTTTGATTTGGAAAGCGCCTTTGCGCGGCTCCTCTTCGCGCAACAACAGCTCGTCCTGGCCGAGAGCATCGCCGGGCGGCGCCGCGAGAACATGCAGCTTGTCGAGGCCCGCTACGAAGGAGGCCGTGAGCACATGGGCTCCGTATTGCGGAGCCGCGCCGCCCTCCGCCAGGCGGAATACGAGTTCTCCCAGGCCAAGAGGGCGCTTCGCCTGGCTCAGAGGCAATTGGCGAAGGTCCTCGGCCGGGACGGGACCGAAGATTTGTCCGTCGCAGGAGAACTTGCGGCGTCTTCACCGGAGGGTCCCCCGGATTTCCAGGCTCTGGTCCGGCAAACCCCGGATTACAGGCAGTCGATCGCGCAATCCGTTTCCGCCCGGGCGTCGCTGGGGATCGCCCGGGCGGCGCTTTATCCGGAGGTCAACGCCCAGGGCTCTCTTTCTCGACGCGGAACGGATTGGCCGCCGGACAATGACCGCTGGTCCGCCGGAGTCGGACTCTCTCTGCCCATTTTCTCCGGCGGCCGCCGCCGGGCGGACGTCGCATCCGCCCGGACGGACGTCCGCCGAACCCGTCTGGACCTCAAGAGCTTTGAATCTCAAACGGCCCTGGCCTTGGAGAACGCTTTTTTCTCGTACCAAGACGCCGCGGAAAAAACCCGGGTGCAGGAAGAATATTTAAAAGCGGCCGAGCTGCGCTCGGAAATCTCCCGGAGCCAGTACACGAGCGGATTGCTTTCTTTTGAGGATTGGGACCTGATTGAGAACGACCTCATCAGCAATCAGAAATCCGTCCTCGCCAGCCGCCGGGACGCCGTGATCGCCAAGGCCGCCTGGGAACAGACGCAGGGAAAGGGACCCATTCCATGAAAAAGCACAAGAAACTTTGGATCGTTTTGGCCGTCGTCATGTTGGCGGGGTTTTGGGGAATCCGGCGATGGAAAGCCGCTGATCAGAAAGCGCCCTCTTTCCGTCCCATCCCCGTGGCCCGGGGCGATATCCAGGTCAACATCCTCACCACGGGCGTTGTTCAGCCGCGGAACCGTCTGGAAATCAAGCCGTCCATCGCGGGCCGGGCGGAAGAGGTCTTGGCACGGGAAGGGCAATGGGTCAAGAAGGGCGATGTCCTGGCGTGGATGAGTTCCACGGAGCGGGCCGCGCTCCTTGACGCGGCGCGCGCCAAGGGCGCGGAGGCCCTGTCCCGCTGGGAGGAGCTCTATAAACCCACTCCGCTCGTCGCGCCTTTGAACGGCACCATCATCTCGCGGAACGTGGAGCCGGGACAGACGGTCACGGCCCAGGACGCGGTGCTCGTCATGTCGGACCGGCTCATCGTCAAAGCGCAGGTGGACGAAACGGACATCGGCCAAGTCGAACTCGGCCAGAAGGCCCGCGTCAGCCTGGACGCCTATCCTCAAGAAACGGTGGGCGCCCGGGTGGAGCACATTGCCTACGAGGCGAAGACGGTCAACAACGTGACGATCTATGAGGTGGACGTTCTCCCCCTGCGCCCGCCCGCCTTCCTGCGCAGCGGCATGACCGCCAACGTCACCTTCCAAGTGGCTTCGAGGGAGAACACGCTCCTCCTCCCGGCCGAAGCGGTCCGGCAGGAGGAAGGCCGGTCCAGCGTCATGCTTCCGAATCCGGCCGGCCACGGGAAACCGGAAATGCGTGAAATCGAAACGGGCCTGAGCGATGGAAAGAACATCGAGGTCTTGTCCGGGCTCCAGGAAGGGGACAGGGTCCTGGCGGCCTCTCTGTCCATGCCCGGCTCCCGAACGGAAAAACAGGGCAGCCCCTTGACCCCGTGGGGACGCCAGCGAGGACGGGGAAACCGGTGATCCGTCTCGAAAACGTCTCCAAAACCTACCGCATGGGGGACGTGGACGTCCACGCCCTGCGCGGCGTATCGCTTTCCATCGAAGCCGGTGAATTCATCGCCATCATGGGGCCCTCAGGCTCGGGCAAATCCACGCTGATGCACATCCTGGGGCTTCTGGACGTGCCGGATTCAGGATCCTACCGGCTCCTCGACCACGAGATCTCCCGGCTAGGGGAAGATGACCTCGCGGCGTTGCGCAGCCATTCCGTCGGCTTCGTGTTTCAACAGTTCAACCTCTTGCCGCGCACAACGGCGCTGGAAAACGTGTCTCTCCCCCTCCTTTATTCGTCCAACGGCAAGGACCCCGCGCGCGCCCGGCGGTTGCTGGAAGACGTCGGCCTGGCCGCCCGGCAGGGACACAAGCCCAACGAGCTTTCGGGCGGACAGCAACAGCGCGTGGCCATCGCCCGCGCGTTGGTGAACCGGCCCGCCTTGCTTTTGGCCGACGAGCCGACGGGAAACCTGGACTCCGCGAGCGAGGAGGAGATCATGGGCCTCCTGGCCCGGCTCAATGAGCAGGGCATCACGGTCGTCCTGGTGACCCACGAACCGGACATCGGCCGCCGGGCCCGACGGACCATCCGCATGCGCGACGGCCGGATTCAGTCCGATGAGACTCAGCGCTCAACCCTCCGCCTGGACAACCCTTCCCCCCCCCCGTCATCCTCTCCGGCGGGAGGCGAGACGCGGCATTGGGCGAAGGAGCTGGCGGACCATTTCAAGCAGGCGGCGCGGTCCCTTCTCTCCAACCGCGTCCGCACGTTGCTTTCCATGCTGGGGATATTGATCGGCGTGGCGGCCGTCATCGCCATGATGGCGCTGGGCGGCGGGGCACAGCGGTCCATCGAGTCGCAATTGGCGTCCATGGGGTCCAACCTGCTGGTGGTGCGGCCGGGGTCCCGGCGCGCCATGGGTGTGGCCCAGGAAGCCGGCGCGGCCACGCGCTTGACTTTGCAGGATGCGGATGAGATCCGGCAATCGATCCCGGGCATTCAAAAAGCCGCGCCCACCGTTTCAGGCCGCGGCCAGGTGGTGTATGGGAACAAAAACTGGAGCACGCAGGTGCAAGGCACCACGCCGGACTACGCCGCCATGCGGGCCTCGCGGCCGACCGTCGGCCGTTTCTTTGACGAGGAGGAAAACCGGAAACGCGCGCGCGTCGCGGTGCTGGGGATGACGCCGGTGAAAGAACTGTTCAGCGGAGCGAACCCGATTGGAGAGTTCATCAAGATCAACAAAGTTAACTTTCAGGTGATCGGCGTCCTCCCGGAGAAGGGCGCCACCTCCTGGCGGGACCAGGACGACGTCATCCTCATCCCGCTCAACACCGCCATGCGGCGGCTCCTCGGTCGGGACTACGTGGACTCCGTTGAAGTCGAGATGGCCTCCGCGGCGGACCTCGAGGCGGCCCAGGACGCCATCAAGTCCCTCCTCGTCCGGCGCCACCGCCTTCCGCCCTCCCAACAAGAGAGTTTTGAGATCCGCAACATGGCAGAAATCCAGCAGATGGTGACGTCCACCAACCGCACCATGTCCCTGCTCCTCTCCTCCATCGCGGCCATTTCCCTTTTGGTGGGCGGCATCGGCATCATGAACATCATGCTGGTCTCCGTGACGGAACGGATCCGGGAGATCGGCCTGCGCAAGGCCGTCGGCGCCCGCCGCCGGGACATCCTGGCCCAATTCCTCATCGAAGCCGTGGTGATCAGCCTTTTGGGAGGAGTCCTAGGCGTGGCCTTGGGATGGGGCATCGCCTCAGGCCTCTCCAAATGGGCCGGGTGGGCCACGTCGATCTCCCCGGGTACCGTGCTCTTAGCTTTCCTTTTTTCCGCCGGGATCGGAATCCTTTTCGGCCTCTGGCCGGCGCGCAAGGCCGCCGCGCTGGACCCGATCGTCGCGCTGCGATACGAATAATGATATAAATGAAGAAGAAGTTATTCGGGACGCCTCTCTGTACGGGGCCGTCCTGCAAACGAGGACTCCATGAAAAAAAGGATGCTTGCAATGCTGGCCGCAGCGCTTCTTCCCACGGCGCTCTTGGCCGGGGATAACGGGAACCATCCTATGGCGGGATGCGGTTTGGCGTACGTTCTTTTCTCGAACAAGGACAACACCAAGCCCATCCAGGTCCTGGCTTCAACGACGAACAACCTCTGGGGAACCCAATCCTTCGGCATCACGTCCGGCACCTCCGGATGCACCGAGGATGGGGCAGTGAAGTTCGTCCGGGAGGCGGAACTCTACGCGGAAATCAACCTGAAGGACCTGTCTCGCGACATGGCCACAGGCCGGGGCGAGTTCCTGGAAGCCTTCTCCAGCCTCATCGGAGTGAAGGACGTCAAGCGGGCGGAATTCGCTCGATTCGTTCAAGAGCGTTATGACGCCCTCTTCCCTTCCGGAAGCACCACCTCAACCGAAATGCTTGAGTCTCTGTCCCGGGAGATGTCGGCCCGGCCGGACTTCCTCGGCTGATTCTTTGCTGAATTGGGAAACGGGCCGGGATCCTCAGAGGACCGGCCCGTTTTTCCATGCCGCTAGGCATGGCCCCTGTTTGTGAGAAGGGGCTATCTTGCCGGGCATGAATCCGATGAGTTAAGTGCATAAACTGTCTCTCCTTTTACGCTGTTTTCTCGTCTTCGCCGTCGCTCCCCTTCTGTGGAGTGTCCCCGCTGCCCGCGCAGGAGAGGACCCCTATTTATCTGAACTGCAAGCCGAAGCTCAACGGCGGAATTTGGATCGCAGTCCGCGCTGGATCCGCCTTCTGCATTACCGGCATGGACTTTGGGGGTGGAAAAGCGAGGCGGATGGCCGGGGCTTCTTCCTAGCCCGGCGGGGACGGACGCAACCCCGGGAGGAACTGGACGCTTCCCTCACCGCATTTTTCGCCCCGCCCATCGAAGAAGATGAAACCACCCTCCACCCGCAATGCCGGTTCCCCGCGCGATACGAGTGGCTGAAATCGGAGCTTTCTTTCGATCCGGCTCGCTTGCCCGAACAGTCTTGTCCGCGCCTGGAGCGATGGCTTTCGCGCTTGGCCCCTCAGGGCGTTACCCTGGTTTTCGCCTCCTCCTACATGAACAACCCCGCGTCCATGTACGGCCACACCTTCCTGCGCTTGGACCGCTCCGGCGGGCGGGATGGGTTCCCCCTTCTGGACTACACCGTCAACTTTGCCGCCGACACTCCCGAACGCAACGGCTTGCTGTTTGCACTGAAAGGATTGCTCGGCGGATATCCCGGGCGATTCTCGACGCAGCCGTACTACATGAAAATTCAACAGTATTCAAATTTGGAAAGCCGCGACCTCTGGGAGTATCCCCTTCGCCTGGATGAGAGAGCCCGGCGGTTCCTCGTCCTGCATTTGTGGGAGATGGGATCAACGCACTTCGCCTACTTTTTCTTGCGGGAGAACTGCTCCTACCAGTTGTTGACCTTATTGGACGGGGCCGACACGCAAGTCCATTTGTCAGCCCCCTTCGATTTCAAAGCCATTCCCGCCGATACCGTGCGGGTGGTTCTGTCTCCGGTTGGATTTTCAGGTCCCCCTCAATTGCGGCCGTCGGCCCTGCGGACGGCCTTCGCCAGGCGTTCCCTGCTCTCGAAAAAAGAAAGAGAACTGACGGACGCAACCGCGCGCGCGGAAAACCCGGACCTCTCGAGCCTTCCTCCCGAACGGCAAGCGCTCATTTTGGAGACGGCCTATGACTTGGTCCGGCTTCGCCATGATTACGCCCGTTTCCAAGACGCCGCTTCAGACGCGCAGGAAAGGGATCTTTTGTCCCGGCGGGGCCGGATGACGGTCCCTGCGATGGACATTTCGTCCCTGGAGACCTCCCGGGCGGAGCCGCCGGAATTCGGCCATTCCACCGGACGCGTCGGGTTGGGCCGGGGCCGCCGCGGCGGAGCCAACCGGACGGAGATTTCCCTCCGCGGAGCCATGCACGATTTGGCCGACGATCCCGCCGGATACATTCCCGGAAGCATGTTGGAGATGTTCCACGTGCGCCTCACGCGTGAAGATCGCACCCGCCGTGCTCGCTTGCACCGGTTCGCGTTGTTGGACATGGTGTCGCTGTTCCCGCTGGATTCTTGGGCGATGCACCCCTCCTGGCGGTTCTTCTTCGGGCTGGACCGGCCTTCCGACCGCCCAGAAGGACGGAGGGAGGGACTGATCTTGAAAATGTCCGGCGGGACCGGGCCTTCGGTTTCCGTAGGACGATCGTTTTTGGCATACGCCATGGCGGACGCCGACACCGGCGCGGGAGGCGCGTTGGGAAAAAGCTACAGGCTGGGATGGGGCGGATCGACGGGATTTGTCTGGCGTCCGGTGGAAAGGTGGGGCGTGTGGGCGGAAGCCGGCCATCTGCGGTCCTTTGCCGGCGAGGTCCATGACGCTTCGCGGTTGTCCCTGATCAATTCCTTCCGCTTGGGAAAACGTTGGGAGGCGCGCTCCACGCTTTCGCGGACTGGGCCTCTGAGGGAATCCGCCCTCTTCATTCAGATGTACCTTTGAGAGCTTCTCGGAAAAACGCCTCGATTTCATCCTCGTAAGTGCCCCCCGCCGCGCGGCGGTATTGCAAGTGGTCTCCCCCCTCAATCAACCTCAACTTTCTCGGGTCCTTTGCCCGCGCAAAAAGACGATGGGCCATCTTCACCGGAATGATCCGGTCCGCCGTGCCGTGGATGATGAAGACGGGGCGCGGAGAGATGAGAGCGATGTAGTCCTGGGGATCCCACGCGTGCCGGACGAAAAGGAGGGGAAAGAAAGGCCGCAAAGGCCATAGCAGGATGGATCGGCCCATCACCGTTCCGGTGATCGCCCGGTAGGAGGTGAAACCGGCCTCGAGCACCGCCGCTTTCACGGCCGGTTCGCGCGCGGCCACCACGCAGGCCACGGCGGCCCCCAGGGATTGCCCGAAGACCACGACGCCTCGTGACCCCGGCCGCTGATGGGCCTGGGCCCAGCGCACGCTGGCGAGGCCGTCCTCCACCGTGTTCCGCGGCGACGGCCGCCCGGCGGAGGCCCCGTAACCCTGGTAATCAAAACAAAGGAGATCGAACCCCCGCGGCACGAGGAAATACGCCAAGGGGAAGTGGTTGGACAGGTTGGCCCCGTTTCCGTGGAAGTGGACCACGGTCCCGGCGGGCTCGTCCGCCGCTGTGAAGAACACGCCGCAAAGCGTCTTCCCGTTCAAGCTCGGATAATAGACCACCTCGTGGGCCAGCTCCAATCGGGCGGGATCGGCGTAAAGCTGTTTGTTGGGGAAATAAAAAATCCGCTCCGCAGAGCAGCAGGAGAGAAACGAAGCCAGGAAACAACCCATCGCCGCTTTTCGCGGAAACGATCGTCGGCCGATTCCTCGCTTTCCCATCATTCGTTTTTGGCTTGTCTTTTCGTAGGTCCGGTCTATTCCTCAGGAAGGCCGTGCGTCTGAAAGGATGTGTTGGATCGCTTGGACCAATTCCTCCGGCCGAAAGGGCTTGTCCACCACCGCTTTGGCCCCCATCCGAAGGACTTGCTCTTTGACGGAAGCTTCGCCGAAGGCGGTGACCACCAGGATTTTCGCCAGGGGGTCCCCCATCAGGATCTCCACCATGGCCTCCACGCCGCTCTGCCGGGGCATGTTGAGGTCCACGGTCACAAGGTCCGGCTTGAGCTGAAAATAGAGCTCCTTCAGCTCCAGGCCGTCTCCGGCCTCCCCCGCCACACGGCCCCCGGCGGCTTCAATAGCGCTCCGGATCATGCTCCGCATGACTGGCGAATCATCAGCGATGAGAACAGTGGGGTTCATGGGACTTCTTGCTTGCCGAGGCCCCCTCTCCTGACAACCAAGATGGCTGTGAGAAGAGGGGGGCGTCTTTACTTTTTAACGGCCGCTGTTTTTTCGTTTCGAAAAACACTCCTTGCAATACACCGGACGATCTCCGGATGGCTTGAACGGGACCTCGCATTCTTTCTTGCATTCCGCACAAGTTGCTTTGTGTTTCTCTCGCGGTCCATCATAGCCGCCGCCTGGATATGGCATGTTTCCCCCTTGTTTATTATTGGTCACAGCAAAGAGATTCTACAAGATGTCGGCACAAAAAAACAATTTATTATCGCGGGATATTCCATACTGTCCCCGGAATAGAAAAACGCACGCGGAGGGGAGGGTTACTTATCGGCAATGGTAAAGGAGAACGTTGAACCCCGTCCGGGGCCTGAGTCGACCCGGATCTCACCGCCGTGCAGCTCCACTATTTTCTGGCAAACCGAAAGGCCGATGCCCGTTCCGGGATATTCCTCTCTCGAGTGAAGACGCTGGAATACCTGGAAGATCTTATTAAAATACTTCGGGTCGATCCCGATGCCGTTGTCGCTGACCGAGAACAGCCATGCCTTTTCCCGGCGTTCGGCGGCCACTTTGATTTTCGGGGTCTTGCCCTCCTCGCAGAATTTGATGCCGTTGGCAATGAGGTTTTGGAAAAGCTGGGCGATCCGCATTTCATTCCCGGTGATCTTGGGCATGGGCCCGCATTCGATCTCCACATTTTTATCACGGATCGTTTTCCCAAGGTTTTGCAGCACGTTTTTCATAACGATTTCGACGTCAACGTTGGTCATCGGTTTTTCAGTTCTTCCGACTCGGGAATAGAACA
Organism: Elusimicrobiota bacterium; assembly: GCA_016207625.1. GTDB lineage: Bacteria > Elusimicrobiota > Elusimicrobia > FEN-1173 > FEN-1173 > JACQPF01. The sequence goes on from JACQPF010000346.1 coordinate 11,948, forward strand.
ACAGGTCGCTGATCAGGGCCTGCATCCTCCGGCCCCCGTCTACGGCGTAATTCATGAACATCTTGGCCTTGTCGTCGAAAGCATTTTGAAAATGCCTCTCCAAAAGCTGCAGGTAACTGATCACCATGCGCAGGGGCTCCTGGAGATCGTGCGAGGCGACATAGGCGAACTGCTCCAATTCGGCGTTGGAGCGCTTGAGCTGAACCATGGTTTCATTCAATTTTTCGTTGGCCGTCCTCAGCTCCGCGGTGCGCACCGCGACCTCCTCTTCGAGACGGGCGCGGTGTTTTCTCAGCTCCTCAAAGGACTGCGCGATGACAATGGCTATGCCGGCGTATTCGGCGTACACCTGGAAGGACTCTTTTTCAAAGGAATCCATCCTCCGGCCGGGGTCGGTGGAGCTGAGGTGAATCAGCCCGATCAGCTTGTCTCGATAAAGGATCGGCGCCGCGATGACCACTTTGAACCCCAGGCCGCACCACATTTTACCGAAGGGCGTATCGGGAGTGAAATCCTGCAACATCACGAGCTTTCTTTCCGAGATAACATGGGATATCAAGCCGCTTTCTTCGGTAATGATCCGGGTGGTGTACGGGATGGGAATGCCCATGGCGGCATAATAGGAGTAATTGTTCGGGTTCGCCTCGTCGTGGAGGATGATTCCCCCTGCGTTCATGTTGAGGAATTTCGCCCCCTCCTTGAGGATTAAATCCAAAACCCTCCTCAAGTCGGGTTCGACGACGATGTGCGCGAGGATGTTCCTTAACTGCGACTCCCGGCGGGCAATCCTTTCGGACTCATCCATTCTTGATTTCCGGCTGGCCAGGGACATAATACCGCCCGCCGATGTTGTACATGAGCACGCGGGCGCTGCCCTTCGACACGCCGAGGCAACCCGACGACGAGCTGAAACTGACGGACTGGTCCGGCCCGAGGACGTCTTTCGTTTCTCCGACCTCTATTGAAACCTCGCCTTCCAGGACATAGAGCAGGCTGTTCCCTTCGAAGAGGTTCGGCTTAATTTTGAATTGCAGAGACCCTTTGGGGAAGACGATTTCATAACCCATGACGCGGGGCGCCAGGATGCGGGTCTTCAAAATGACGCCGTCCACCTCCCTTTTATCCAGGCAGGCACCCGCGGGGACATACAAATACGGTTTCGTCACGCCCGCGATCTTGGGATGGGGCTGACGCTTCACCAGGTCCTCGTCCACCTCGGGGTGCAGCCAGACGGAGGGGCCTTCTCCGAACAGGAGGACGCCGGTGGAGTTCTTCTCGGGGTTGCCGGTATTGTGAAGGATATAGGAAGGGTGCCAGATCCAGTCTCCCTCCCGCATCCGCACCGTTTCACCCCCCAGCTCATAATCGATGCACCCCCTGATGAGGTAGGCGGCCTCCTCCGCCTTATGGCTGTAGGCCTGTTTGAATTTCTGCTCGGGCGGGTAGCTGATCCTGTCGAACTCGAACTCCTCCCTCGTGTCGATAACCTCGACAGCCATCTCGTCCACCTTGACCGCTCTTTCCATGTCGGCCGGGCCTTTGACGACTTTGACATAGTTGTTTTCCATTTTCATTCCTCCGCCTTCGGAAGCTTTACGATAGAAAACCAGAATTCCTCGATGGATTTGACCACCGTGGTGAACTGGTTTAAATCGATGGGTTTGGTGATATAGCAGTTCGCGTGCAGCTGATAGCTCTTGACGATGTCCTCCTCGGCCTGGGAACTTGTCAGGATCACGACCGGGATGGGCCTGAGCTCGGGATCGGATTTGAGTTCATTAAGGACCTCTCGGCCGTCCTTTTTCGGCAGGTTCAAATCGAGAAGAATGATATCGGGCCGGGGCGCGTCTTTAAACCGGCCCTCCCTCCTTAAGATCCGCATGGCTTCATCCCCGTCTTTTGCGACGTTTAAATTGTTGATCATCTTGCAATCCGTCAGCGCCTCTTTCGTTAGGCGCACGTCCGGCTCGTTGTCTTCGACGAGAAGTATTTCAATGCATTTTGCCCGCTCCAAACTCTCCATGGGACAACCCCCCTCTTCACATCGACACCCATCGATTCCCAAAACAAATCCAGTTGCAGTATATACCCGCTCCGGCAACAATTCAATGTCATCCGAAATAATCGGCTCGAGCGGGAGGATGGCGACGGAAGAGAAAGGGCGGGGGCAGTATTTGATGATATTGGCGTGGTTACTTGCAGGTTACTTGTCGGCTGCTTGTGCGGATGCCTCGAAGTCATCTCTGTTCCAGGCGAAAGAACCGCTTTCCCTCTTCCCCAGATTCACCCCTGAAGCACAGGCCCTCCAAAAGATTAGAACCTCCCAAAACCCCTAAGAATCGAGGGGATTGGGAGGTTCTATATGCCTCTAATCGAAAATGGGGTGGTCTATCCTTCAGCGTTTAAGTCGCTTTCTTGCCGGATCGCCTACCTTATCGAAAGTCTACCACATATCCGATTGCCCGATAGTTTCGCTTTTGGCGTGGCGAGTGGCACCCTGGGTCAGAAGCTACTGAGTGAAGACGAATTCAAAGCCAGCCAAGCCGCCGAAGCTCCCACCGCCCCGCCCATCCAAGAATATCTCGCCCTGGCCTACCAACTCAAAAAACGCCTCGACGCCGACCAGAACCTGACCCACGGCGTGCTGGCCCAGGAGCTCGGCCTCTGCCGCTTCGAAATCATCCGGACTTTGAAGCTGTTAAAGCTTGCCCCTCGAATCCAACAGTTCATCCGCGAGCTTCCCGTTACAAAGGTGGGCCGCTATCCCATTTCCAAAAGGAATCTCCGCAGCCTGCTCCGGACCCAAGACTACGATCAACAAACCAAAGCCTTCAAGCGTCTCGTCTCAGCCACGCCGCTGGCCAGCCTCTGGAATTCTTCTCCTCGCCTGGCGCCCTCTATCACCCACCCGACCATTGCCGGAAGGCCTGAATCCATTCCGCTCCCGCAGGAGGCGGTGAAGGGAACGGAATGTCCAGGATCGGGATGGCCTGGCGGTATTTCCCACGCCGACACACGGCGACAATCACGTCGCGCTGCGTCA
>JACQPF010000003.1 GCA_016207625.1 Elusimicrobiota bacterium
AGGGAAGGGTTTTGGAGCCTATTGACGCGTGCGGATTACGGCGCCGGTACCCTGTCAACTCGCTATTCCTCCGCGGCGGCCGGGGAAGGGCTTCTGTTTTGGTTTCGTTTGTGGGGAAAGCAATGGGGTTTTCTGGGAAGCGTTTTGGGGATGGGCGCCCTTTTGGGCTCGTTTCGGAAGGCAAACCGTTTTTCCTGGGGCGGTCCCTTCATTTTCCTATGGGTCTTCACGGGACCTTTCTTTGCATTCATGGCGCGGATGAAGCCCGGAGAACTTTCCCAGGCCATTCTGGAGCCGGCCATGATGGTCCCCGGGCTCTCGGCGGCCGCCGCCATAGGGCTTCTGCTCGGCTGTGGTTTTCAAAAAAGGAAAATGATCGTCGCCGGGTCCTTCGCTGTTTTGTTCATTTTCATCGCTGTGCGGGGCGTGCCGGCTTTGATGTCGAACCGCCAGCGCGGGAATTATTTGGCGGCGGATTACGGGACGAACCTCCTTCGCACGCTGCCGATCGAGTCCGTGCTCCTCATGATTTCGGATGAGGCGGTCTTCTCCGTTGAATACCAACAGCTCGTGGCCGGGCGCCGCCCGGATGTGCGGACCTTGGTGGACGCGCCTCTCCCCTGGCGCTGGCGGCAGTACCGTCGTAGACATCCGGACCTTTTTCTGGAGAGCCAACCGGACGGCGGCCCATTCCTCGTGAACTTCCACGCCCAGCGGACGCCTATTTTTACGGAAGGAATACAAGCCGATTTGATGGACGCGCTCTGCCCCTCCGGCCTGGCCGCGAGAGCCCGGTGGCCGGATCGTGGCCCCGCCTGTCTGAGCGAAATGGAGAACTCGCTGTGGATGTGGGACCTTTACACTCGCCGGGTCGTGCCGTCCGTCGTGCTTTCAAAAGATTATTACAGCCGCGCTCTTTTTCGGACGGTGTCATCGGGGGCATTCAACGCGGGATTGCTCCTCGGCCAGGCGGGCCGCCCGGAAGGGAGTCAGCGGTTTTATGTTCGGGCGCTTTTGTGGAACCCGGACCGCATGCTGCGATGGAGAGAAGCGTTTTGACGCGACTTGAAACAAGGCTTCCCTTCAGCGGGTTATTGGCCTGTTTAATCTTCCTTGCGGCCTGGGGAATGTATGTGAGCGGAGCGTCGCCGTCGGCGTATGGAGGCGATGCGGGAGAACTGGTCACCTCTTCCGTCGCCTTGGGCATATCCCACGCGCCGGGCTATCCCCTCCACGCGCTGGTGGGAAAAATGTTTTCCCTCTTGCATCCTTGGGGAGGTGCGGCCTACCGGGTCAACTTGTCTTCGGCGTTTTTGACGGCGCTCACCGTGGCGGGCCTGTTCCTCTTCTTGCAGGCCCTGTTTTCAAGCACGACAGCGGCGCTCTTGGGCGCGGCCCTGTATGCCGTCTTGCCCATTGTCTGGGACCAGGCCCAGACGACGGAAGTCTTCGCTTTGAACAACGCTGTGGCCCTTGGCCTTCTCATGCTTTGGCACGCGGCGCGTCATGAAGGCGGACGCTTGGCCGGCATTGGGTTCTGGGCTTGGGCCTTTCTCTTTGGAGCGGGTTTGGCGAACCATCAAACGCTTCTTTTCTTGGCGCCGGGGTTCATGTTCCTTCTGGTCGGGTCCCCGGCCGCTTTCCTTCATTTCCTCCGCCGAAACGCGCCGGCGGCAGGCCTCTTTTTCCTCCTGGGATTGACTCTCTACCTCTATCTTCCCCTCCGGGCCCAGGCTCACCCTCCCGTGAACTTCGGAGACCCTCACACGCTCCGTCGGTTCTTCGACGTGCTCACGCGCCGGGAGTTCGGCCGGTTGGAACTGCACCCGGCCGCCGTCCCGTTCCTGACGCCGACGCTCTTGGGGGAACAGGCCCGGTCCTTTTTGAAACATAATTTCCATCAGTTGGGATGGATCGCGTTTCTGGCCGGACTTTTAGGTTTGCTTCTGCAGCCCAAGAGGAACATCGGATGGTTTTTCTTTTGGTTTTTCTCGGGGCCGTTTTTTTTCTTGTTTTCCCGCTTGTCGCCGCAAAACACCTTGGCCCAATGGCGGCTGGAGCGATTTTTACTCCTGCCTTCCCTTTTCCTTGTGGTTGGTTTCGCCGGCGGCGTGAGGTCGCTGCTCCTTCGAAAACGGATTTGGCTGGCGGGTGTTCTGGTCCTCGGCGTCGCCATCGAGCAAGCGGCGTCGGTGTCGCGGCCCTGGTTCCGGTGGAACTTGGCTTTCCATGATTTCGGCCGGAACGTGTGCGCTTCGTTGGCGCCGCAATCCCTGCTGTTGATCGACCGGGTGCTTTTTGACGAGCCGACCTCTTGCCTCATGAACAGGCTGCTGGTGGAGAGAAAGCGGCCGGACCTGAGGGTGATCTACCGTCCGGGGACGCTCTTCGAGCTTTTCTATGGGGAGGATGTCTTGGAGATTCCGCGTTCCCGGCGTTTGGCGCGGCAGGAGGAGCGCGAAAAAACGTTGTGGGCGGGACTCGACCGCCCCTTGGCTGTTTTTGCCATTGCGCGGGAGAATTTGCCTCCCTTTCCGTTTCACTTGAACGGACTGCTTTATCAAAAGGAACGCCTTCGATTTCCTGAGGATGAGTTTTTTATCCGCCGGGACATTCTTCGGGAAACCGCGCGAGACTATCCCACCCGGTTGATCCTTGTCCATTATCCCTATTGGCAGGCCAAAGCCGCCTTTG
>JACQPF010000343.1 GCA_016207625.1 Elusimicrobiota bacterium
CGACTTGACCCTGGCCTACGCCTTGAAATGGAGGAGGCTGGACATTGAGCCGTTCGTCGATCATTACAACTATCCCCGCCAGGCGGATTCTCCCGCCACGGAAATGGCGGGCGTGACGCTGACCTATCCCGTCGGGGCCGTCAACGTTTTCACCCGGCAGGCCTGGGACATCGGCGAATACGGGGGGGCCTCCTTCGCGGATTTCGGCGCGTCGGCGGAAAAAGAGCTGGGCGGCAAGCTCTCCGGCAAGGCGTCCTTGGGGCTGGGGGCGGGGTCGCGGAATTTCAACCTCACCTATTTGGGTTTGCGCAAAGGGGCGCTGAACCACGCGGGGGCTGAACTGGAGTTGACCTACCGGTTTGGTAAAGGATGTTTCCTGCGTCCGCACACGGAAGCCTCGGGCCTTTTGGACAGTGACCTGCGGGGACAAGTGGAGACGCCCGATTTGATGAGCGGCGGGATCGCGTTGGGGTGGGAGTTTTGACATGCGATTGAAAGTGCAGACCAAGATGACCCTCTTGATCTCCCTCGTGATTTCCGCGATCCTGGCGGGGCTCGTGTCGATGAGGGCCGTTCAGGCGAAGAGGGAATCCATCCTGTTCCTGAACGAGGTGGAGGTGAGCAAGCGGTATTTTGAACAAATCCTGAAACAGAACAGCGCCTCCCTCACGGCCTTCGTCAACGATTACTCCTTTTGGGATGATATGGCGCGGTTCCTCAAGACCCGCGACGCGGAATGGGCCGCCGACAACATCGTGACGGGGCTTTCCACGTTCAAGGCCAACGCCGCCTGGGTGTATAAGCCCGATTACACGCTCGTTTATTCCACGAGCAACCTCTCCGCCGACGGATTCACGAAGCTGCCCGTTCCCAAGGAAGCCCAGTCGCTCCTGTTCCGGAAAACCCGCCAGTGCCTGTTCTTCGCCATGACGCCCCACGGGCTCATGCTCATCAGCGGTATGACGATCCACCCCACCGCCGACAGCGAACGGAAAACGCCGCCCCTGGGCTACTTCTTTTCGGGACGTTTGTGGTCGAAGGAGTTCGTGTCTCAACTGTCGAGATTGACCGAGAGCGAATTGAGCCTGGGCCCCATTCAGCCGGAAGACACGCCGGAAAAACGGACGAACATGATTTCCTTCGGCCGGCCTTTAACGGGCTGGAACGGCCGGCCGGTGACCTACATCCACGCCCGGCGGGAACACCCCATCTTCGGCATGCTGGACCGCGCCGCCCGGCGGCAGTTCGCCCTGTACTTCATTTCCTCCTTCGCGCTTTTGGCCCTCTTCTATTTCTTCTTCGTGCGCTGGGTGAGCCGGCCTTTGGGCGCCATTTCCCGGAGCCTGGACGCGGAGAGCACCGCGCCGGTCCTGGCGCTGAGCCGGGACATGACGGAGTTCGGGCACATCGCGCAATTGATCAGCCGGTTCTTCTCGCAGAGGGAGGAGCTGGTGAACGAGATCGGGGAACGGAAACGCGCCGAGCAGGAGCTGCGCAAGCTGTGGCGCGCCGTCGAGCAAAGCCCTACGACGGTGGTGATCACGGACACGCGGGGGGTCATTGAATACGTGAACCCGGCTTTCACGCGGGTGACGGGATACGGCATGAAAGAGGCGATCGGCCAGACGCCGCGCATCCTCAAGTCCGACGCTCACCCGCCTGGGTTTTATCAAGCCATGTGGGCCACCCTCACGGAGGGCGGCGTGTGGCATGGCGAGGTGTGCAACAGGAAAAAAAGCGGCGAGGTGTATTGGGAGTACACCGAGATCGCGCCCGTGCGCAACGCGCAGGGGAACGTGACGCATTACGTGGCCATTAAAGAAGACGTGACGGAACGCAAGCGGGCCGCCGAAGAACTGCGCCAGGCCAAGGAGGCCGCCGACGCGGCCAACCGCGCGAAGAGCTTGTTCCTGGCGAACATGTCCCACGAGATCCGGACGCCGATGAACGCCATCCTCGGCTTCTCCCAATTGATGCAGAGGGACCCGTCCCTCACGCCGCCGCAGAGGCAGCACCTGACGGCCATCAACCGGAGCGGCGAGCATTTGATGGAGCTCATCAGCGACATCTTGGAGATGTCCAAGATCGAGGCGGGGCGGGTGACTTTGAACCCGGCGCCTTTCGACCTGCACGGCCTGTTGAGGGACCTGGAGATGATGTTCCGCCTGCGCGCCGAGGCGAAGCGCTTAAGGTTTTCCGTGGAGCGCATCGGCCAAGTGCCGCGGCACGTGGTGGGCGATGAGAACAAGCTGAGGCAGGTGTTCATCAACCTTTTAGGGAACGCGTTCAAGTTCACGGAGCAGGGGGGCGTGACGTTGCGGGTCTGGCCGGAAGCGGACGGGGGACGCGGCTTGCGTTTATGGGCCGACGTGGAGGACACGGGGCTCGGCATCGCTCCGGAGGAGATGGGGCGGCTGTTCCATTACTTCGAGCAGGCGCAGGCCGGGCGCAAGGTGGCGGCCGGAACGGGGCTGGGCCTGGCGATCAGCCGCGAGTTCGCCCGGATGATGGGGGGGGACATCACCGCGAGCAGCCGGGAAGGCCAGGGCAGCGTGTTCCGGTTCCATGCGACGCTTCAGGAGGCGGATGCGCCCGCCGAAGCCGGCAAGATGCCGGTCCGGCGGGTGAGGCGGCTTCGCCCCGGTCAAGCGCATTACCGGGTGCTGGTGGTGGAGGACGAGGAGGACAACGGCCGGGTGCTGGCGCGGTTCCTCGGCCAGGTGGGGTTCGACGTGCGGAAAGCCGCCAACGGGAAAGAGGCGCTGGAGGAAATTGAAAAATGGAGCCCGCAGCTCGTCCTCATGGACTTGGCCATGCCGGTGATGAGCGGGTATGACGCGATACGCCGCATACGGGCCGAGGGGAAGCGCGTGAAGATCTTGGCCATCACGGCGCGGGCCTTCGACGAAAGCCGGCGGGACGCGTTTGAGGCCGGCGCCGACGATTTCATCACAAAACCGTTCCGGGAGGAAGAGCTGTACGAAATGGTGCAGAGGCTTTTGGGGGTGGAATATGATTACGCGGAGAGCGCGGCGCCCGGTTCCCTTCCGGAGAAGCGGGAAGAGGTGACGCCGGAGGACGCGGCCTCGCTCCCGGCGGCGCTGGCCGCGGAAATCCTCGAGGCCACCGTGAAAGGGGATTTCGACCGGGTGATGGACCGGATTCAGCAAGTGGAAGCAGGCGACGCCCGCTTGGCCGCCGGGTTGAGGGACCTGGCGGAACAATTTGATTTCCAACGGTTGATCGAACTCCTATCGAAGGAGAAGTCGCCATGTTGATGCCTTCCGCGGCGGCGGCTGTGCCGAACGTTCTTGTGGTGGACGACGTGCCGGCCAACTTGCGGCTGTTGGTGGGGATGCTCAAAGAAGTGGGTTACAGGGCCCGCGTGGCGCCGAACGGGATATTGGCCCTCCAGGCCGCCCGGAATGAGCCGCCCGACCTCATCCTCCTGGACATCAACATGCCGGAGATGAACGGCTACGAGGTGTGCGAGCGGCTGAAGGCCGACGAGAAACTGAAGGAAATTCCGGTGATCTACATCAGCGCCTTGAACGAGACCTTGGACAAGGTGAAAGCGTTCGAGGCGGGCGGCGTGGATTTCGTGACCAAGCCGTTCCAGTTTGAGGAGGTGGTGGCGCGGATCCGGACGCATTTGGAGCTTCGGCGGCAGAAGCGCGAGCTTCAGGAAAGCTATGCGCGGCTTCAAGAACTGGAGACGCTTCGCGACAACCTGACCCACATGATCGTGCACGACATGCGCGCGCCCCTGACGGCCATCCTGGGCACGCTGGACATCATCGTGCGGGAGCCTGTTTCCAAGATGGACCCTCAGCTCGCCGAATTGGCCCGCATGGCCGGGCTTGAGACGAAAAACTTAACGGAAATGGTGACGCAGCTTTTGGACATCAGCCGCCTGGAATCCGGCCAGATGCCGATGAATATAAAAGAGGGGGACCTGGTTCAAACCGCCCGCGCGGCACTGGACACCCTCATCCCCATGGCGGAAAACCGGCGGTTGACGATCGCTTCCGAAGAGCCGGTCATCGTGGCACATGACGCCGATGTCGTGCGGCGTGTGATCACCAACCTCGTCGGGAACGCCTTCAAGTTCACCCGCCCGAACGGCGAGGTGAAAATCGTTGTTTCACGGGAGGAGCGGGGTGTCCGCGTGGCCGTTGTGGACAACGGGGACGGGATCCCGGCGAAATACCACCAAAAAATTTTCGAGAAGTTCGGCCAGGCGGAGGGCGAGAA
>JACQPF010000344.1 GCA_016207625.1 Elusimicrobiota bacterium
CCGGCCGGCTGGCCATGCCGACGCAGGGTCCCGACGGATCGGACAGGACGCCGGCCGATTGGATCGACGATTCCGCCATCCCCATGGGCGAGAACGTGGAAGGCACCTACACCGTCGGCATTATGGACGGCAACTACATCGTCAACGTCACCTGGGACGTCTACGACGGCATGGGCCGCATCACCGCGCACTTTGAGCGCGGCTGGCGCGAAGGGTTCGGCGCCGCCGCCACAGATCGAACCGTCACCGGTTATGACGATTACGGCCGCGTCTCCAGCTTCACCGAGCACAGTTGGAACCAGGGTAACGGCTATTCCGAGCTCAAGCGGGACAGCATCACTTACAACGGCTACGGCCAGACTTTCTCCTACCATGAAACCTTCTCGAAGAACGGCGGAGAACCCGTGGACGCCACCATCCATTGGATCACCTACGACGCCAAGGGCCGTGAAACCAAGAAATCCCAAACCGTCTCGTGGACCACCTCCCACTACGGCTACGTGCCCGGGTTGTCCGATGGTAATTATTCAGCTCAATCCACCAACGATTGGAGCGGCGAGTCCGAAACCAAGCCGGCCGGCGGCTGGACCAACGGCACGGCCTCGGTCATCATCCAAACCCAATACAACGAAAACAACCAGGCCATCCGCATCAGCGTGTCCGGCACGGTCAATGCCTATAACGAGTCCTTGGTCGGCAAGAAAGGATACTCCGGAAGCTTTACTTACTCTTTCCAGCAATACAACATGACTTATGACCGTTACGGTCACCAGACATCCTCCGACTCCATGACCACGGCCCCCACGGCCACTCAACAAAAGAGCGGGAAGAAGAGCAAGGAGGTGGTCAAGAACATCACCACCACAACCCACAACACCAGCTCCAATTTCGATGAGTACGGCCGGGCCCGTACCAACGTCTCGACATACTCCAACTCGGGAGGTTCCGGCTGGAGCCGCGTCACGAACATCCAATACGACTCCCTTGGCCTCGTCCTATCGCAGGATGAAAGCTACACCAACCACATGGCCAATGTGGCCAAGAACACGGATGCGGACGTGTCCGGCACGCGGACGGTGACGAACACATACAATGACCGCAACCAACTGATACGCACCCTCACGAACGTCCACAACGAAACCAGCGAGATCTCCCAAAGAGGCTGCACGGAATTCATAAATTCGTCGATGGGAAAGATCATCATCATCATCATTTTGATCGTCGTCACTGTGCTCACCTGGGGGGCCGCGGCGCCGGCGGCCGGCGGGGTTGCGGCCGGAACGGTCGGAGCATCGACCGCGGCGACCGCGGTCACGTTCGGCGGGTTTACCTTTGCGACATTGGGTAAGGCGGTTGGTGCTGTGGCGGTCGTCGCGGCCGCGGCGTTCGTTGTTTCCTTTGCGTTCACTTATATCGCAACGGGTAACCTTAAATTCGCTTTGATCAGCGGACTGATTTCGGCTTTCTCTACGGTCATCACCCTTGGGTTCGCCGGGGGCGCTGCGGCCGGCGCGGCGAAAGCGGCGGAAGGAGCAACGACGGCCACTGTGACGACAGCTATGCAAACCGGCGGGCAAGTGGCGACCAAAGCCGCCATCGAATCAGCTGTGAATCAAGCTCTCGCCAAGATCTTGGTTCAGGCGTTGCTGAAGGGCATGCTGATTAAGGCGATCGTAGGTTTCGTTGTCGGAGAAATTCTCCAGGCCGTCAATCCTGACTTGGCGTTCCTCTCGGGGGCGATCACCTCTCTCATCACCGGTTCCATAGACGCCGGGACAATTTCCGGTGAACTGCTGAAGAGCGCCGTGAAACAGCTCCTGGTGGCCGTTGTGGCCACGGTGGTGGGGAACGTTCTCAGCACCGGCAACGTCATGGGCGAAGTGCGGAAAGGCGAGGAGAAGAAGGACAACGCCTGGGTCACTTCCCTGGTCATGGCTGCTGCCGGGTTTGCTTCCGGTGGGACGGAATTCGATTTCAAGGAAGTGTTCCAAAGCGTTACGAAATACGTGGTCAACCTCATTAAAGGCGCGCTCAACGCCGTGGCGGAAATCCTCGTCTCGAAGATGGGGGAGTGGTTCCCCTACCTCATGTCGGTTGGAAAGACCGTCAACGGCGAAATCAAGAGCACGAAAACCACCATGGCCGGCCGGCTCATTTCCGACGGGATTCGCAACATCGTCTCCTTCGTCGGCGACCGGATCGAGCGCGCCATCAACCCGCCGGCCCGGATGTCCGATGCGCAAATCCTTGACAGCGTCAGCTTGGATGACCTGCGGACCGCGGACGGATCAAAAGTCGACAAGCCGTTGGCCGGCGTGAAATACTACGCTCCGTTCAAGAACAACGAAACGCAGTCCATCGAGGTCACTCTGGGTGAAAACGGCGCGTTTGTGATCACGAAGAAAGGCGGATTTGCCGTCGTCTACGAGACGCCTTCCGTCAACGCCGCGGCCGCGACGGGTACGACCGCGGCATCCCAGGCGACAGGCTCGGCGGCAAAGGTCGGCCTCCTCCTGGGTTACTCGGACGAAAAGGCCATGAACGCGGTCGTTTTCGATGACACCACGGGTGCTTTCGTGGGCGACGATGCCACCCCTGACATCCGGATCGGAGATGAGACGTATTCCCTCCAATCGTTCCAGGTCGGGGAAGAGTCTTTCATCGCTGTCGCCGTGAACGGCAACGACTTGTCCAGCGAACGCCGACAGGTGCTGAACGTAGACGACAAGATTCTGTCGCCGGCGGATAAACAAATCCTCCTGATGTTGTCAGACGACCAGCTCGCGAGCCTCATGAAAAACGTCGATATCAACGGGATCGTGAGGGACAGCGTTTCCATGTCGTTCAGCGCCGATGGCGACACCCTCATCAACTTCAGGGTTTCCGTAAAAAGCCTTAAGAATGGAAATATGGAAGTCGTCCTCGCGGGCGGGATACAACAAAAAGAGGACGTCATCAATGTCTCGTTTGACGCCGAGACAGGGGATTTCTTCATGGAGTTCCAAATCATCAACGATGAAGGGCATATAAAGGGGGTCCTGAAGGCCATGGGCCTGAGCGACTCGGCCGCCGACAAATACGTCAACAACCTCAAGAAGGTGATCGGGGTCGATAAAGATGGGAAATTCCAGATCAAGAACGGCAAGTTCTTCGATGCGAAAGTCTCAAAAAGCCAAGGCCCGGTGGGAAGCATCGTCGCGGAGGTCGATTACAAAGACCTGACAGCGGATGCTCAGGCGAGAGCCAAGCATTGGGGTTACGAGGGGAAATCCCTCTTCGTTGAGTTGGATGTCAAAACCGGCGACGTCCGTATGAAAATGGAGTTCCAGAAAACGGTGTTTGAGGCTTGGCAAAAAGAGCAAAGCGGACGATCCCTTGAGCAATACCTTATACAGGGCGGCGTTAGCGAGAAGACGGCGAAAAACGTCGTCAGCGCCATTGGAGGGAAAATTGAAAACCTGGACTCCATGAACGTCGCGCTGACTTTGGACGGCAACGGAACCGTGACCCTCAAGACGACGGCGGGCGGGTTTAACAACCAAGCGTCCGGATTGTTGCGGGAGTCAAGCCGTCAGCTCTTGGGCGCGCTGAGCGGGCTGAAGGACGTGAAAGCCTCCGTTGAGCTGAGCCTGAACGCGGCATCCGGGGATTTGGAGTCGGACGCCGTCACGTTCACGCCGCAGTCAAAGGAGCAATTGCTGGCCCTCATCAAAGATCAGAGGTTGCAGGGGGTCCTCATTAAGAGCTTGTTGCAAAAGGTCATCGAAACGACGGCGGATCCGTCCAAGGCCAGCATCACCGTCCGGTCCACGTCGAAAGAAGACCGGCAAATGCTGTTCATGGACGTGAAGGGCGACGCGATATCGCAGTCGGCCCAAGATTCGATTAAGGCCATGGGCGGCAAGGCGGATGACCAGGGAATTTTCCACATCGCCATCCGCGCGACGCAGGGAGCCAACGGGGTCGTCAAAGTCCTGATGGCGCCGGTCTCCGGCTCAAAGATCGGCGATCCCGACGCCGCCGCGCTGAACATGGGCGCGAAAGTGGAAATGGAGCTCGGCGGGAAGAAATACACCTTCCGCCTCGGCAGGATGACGGGCACGAACATGTATCAGGTGGAGGCGGACCTGGGCGTCGTCAAAGATTTTGAAATCGCTGAAAACCAATCGATCGAAGGAAAAGCCCGGGTCACCGTGACGGAGATCGCTTTCGACGACCAAGGCAAAGCCCACGTCGTCAGCTTCACTCTGAAGATCGGCGGCGAAGGCCGCGGCATTCGACTGCCATCCGAAAAGGGCGTTTATTACCGAAGCGGCACGATCGAAATCCGCAACGGAGAAATCATTCGGGGCTCCGCCGAGAGGCTCACGGAACTCCGCGGGAAAGGCGGGGAAAGGGTGTTCCTCGTCGGCAGGATTGACGTTGATCCTCTCTTAAACGGCGAGAGCGGGGAAGGCTATTTGGTCGACAAGGCTGGAAACAAAATCGGACGGACGGAGGCCGATGCCATCCTCAGCAACCTCGCCGGTTATCGCATCAATATGGGCGGAGAATGGGTCAGGAACAAAGCGGCGAGATATGAAAACGGCGGATTGCGGATTTCCCTGGTAACGAAACAGACCAAAGAAACGACGTTCACGGCGGAACTTCGCTTTGACGGAAACTACTCTTTGACGGGAAAGACATCTGTTTTGAGGGGCAAGGACGGGGGGACGATTACGTTGACGTCCACCCTGTTGAAGTCGGCGGAGGGGGGAGCCTTCCAATGGACGAGTTCTTATGATTTCTCCGGGGCGAAAGAGGGGGAAATCTATCAAATACAAGGGTTCGCGTTCAGAGCCGTAAAAGAAGGCAATGGAACGGCTCTCGTC
>JACQPF010000345.1 GCA_016207625.1 Elusimicrobiota bacterium
GGTCCCGCGTGTTCCACCGGCCGTAGACGCGATAGTGCGTGTTCCCGGCGCGTCCGCCATAGCGGAGCTGGCCGGAGCCGCGCTCCACGATCCCGTCGCTGGCGGACAGCAAACCCCCTTGCGTGTCGCGGGCTTTCTTCGTCACGATGTTGATGACGCCGTTGAGCGCGTTGGCCCCCCACAGGGTCCCGCCGGGCCCCCGGATCACTTCGATGCGGTCGACGTCTTCCAAGGGCACGTCCTGCTGGTCCCACCAGACGCCGCCGAACAGGGGCGTGTAAACGCTTCGACCGTCGATCAAGACGAGCATCTTGCCGTTGTATCGGCCGTTGAAGCCCCGCGTGCTGACGGCCCAGCCGCTGGAATCGATCCGGCCCACGGCCATTCCGGGGACAAGCCGGAGGGCCTCGGCGATGGACTTGTGACCTGTACGGCGGATGTCTTCGGAGGTGATGACGTGGACCGCGGCGGGCGCCCGAGAGAGCTTCTCAGGCTTTTTTGAAACTGAGGTGACTTCAATTTCTCCAAAAAGAAGCTCTTCCGCATCCATCCGCGAATAGCTCGTCGCACGGCCCGCGGCATGGAGGCGAACAACTCCCGCCGCGAAAACGACCGTCAAAAGACACGCTCGCCACAACATCGATGTTGAAGTGCGCACGGTGTGATCCTCCAAATAGGCGAGCGCCAAGGCAACTCGCCGTTTAAATCAAAACGGTGAATTGCCGGGGCTTGGATTTTGCGTACCGTTTGCCGCCGGTGGGAATGCGGGCTTCGATCGTGTGGGGACCCGCGCTGTAACCGGACCAATCAAACCACCAATACCCGGCGCTTTCCCGGGCGGGTTGCCAGTCGCGGCCGTCAATGCTCACTTCCACTTTGTCCGCGCCGCCAGGCACGGTCCCTGTTTGTGGAATGGGACTTGCTCCAAAACGCAGCGTGTAACGCTGGCTGGTGATGATCTCTCCTTCCACGGGATAGTCGATGACCACGTACTGCTTTGGCTCTTTTAAAGTGGGCTTTGCTTTCGCTGTTTTCTCCGCCGGTTTTTCTGCCGTCGGTGAAGCGGAGCGGGCCGTCTCTTGGGCAGTACTCTTTTTCTTCTTCATAACAGGTCCTCCGGTTATCGGGAATTGATGATTGATACATTGTAGCAATTCTGATTCGCCGATGTCACCCTTGTTGAAATAAGTTGCCGCGGGCGGCCTCTTCGAAGATTTGAAGGTTCTTGTTCGTATCAAAAAGGCGGACGAAGACGCCCCGGCCGCCCTCCTTTGAGCGCAAATCCGTCAACGCAGTATAGGAAGCTTCCGCAAAAAAGTCGCGCACCAGGTGCGCGCTGACGCGGTGCAAATACCCCTTCGCGAACCCCACGGCAGGATCCCCATCCAACGGCGCCTCGGGAACGAAAGAAATGATGAGAGGCAAGTATTTCTGCGGCCGGCTCAGCACTTGCTGATAGCTGATGTGCTGGTCCCCCGTCCCTTGCATGACCCATTCCACCCCCATTTTCGTGAGCTCGTCCCGAAGACGATGGAATTTCTCTCCCTCCAGATAGAGGAACGGAACCAGTTTCCGGCCCTCGACCCGGGCGTATTCCGCCGCATGGCGAAGGACCTCGGACAATGCGGCCTTGTCGTTGGCATGGGAGACGTTTTTTAAGGCCGGGACGTTGGAAAGGACCTCCCCACCCCACGCCTTTTCGATCGCCGCGTCCACGGCCGCCTGCAGCGCCCCGGGCGATTGGGCCTCTTTTTCCTGCAATTCCTTCAGCCTTTTCTCCAGGAGTCCCTTCCCCAACTCGACATAGGGCTGGCGAAGGAACAAGTTTTCCTGAACGATCCGGGTGGCGGGGTTGTCCAGATCGTTCATGTCCACGTCCTTTGGGGCATGTCCCGCCTTTGCCAATGCGCGGGCGATGAGGCGGGCGCCCGCGGTGTTCGTCATCCCGTAAAAAGTGGTGGTGAGGTCCGCCATCCCTTCCACAAAAGCTTGCGGACCGCGGCTCCGGCTTGGAGCTTCCACGATTTCAACTTGAAAAACCTCCGGAGACACGGCCGATCCGGCCATGTTGATGACAAGGCGTGCGGGACGCTTTGCGTAGAGCGATTTTTGAGCGTCCCAATGGGAGGCTTTGACCGTGACGAGGTTTGCGAACCCCTCCTGCCAGATGCTTTCATTGAAGTTCTGTTCGATGGATTTCCCCCACCAGAAGAACTCGTCCGGGACCAGGAGGGCGATGTCCGCGACGCCCGCATCCAATATCCGGTGGGCGATGCGGTTCCCCTCATGCGCTCCGTTTCGGACGGACTCGATGCCCCGCCGGCGGGCCTCCCAGTATCCAGCGGCGTCCAGCTTGTGATAGGCCAGGAAAGCCATCATGTGGAGGTCGGCGGTCCAGCGGCCGCCCACGTTGTCGAACATGGCGCTGAAACCCGGGGCGTCTTCGGCCAATTCCTCATCGAGTCCGGAGTTGCGGATGAACGCCGAGAGCCGGCTCTGGTCCGGCCGGTCCGTGGTCTCGAAAAACATATTCCCGAGGATCCGGCCGAAGATTTCCTTGACCTCGGCGCGCTCCGCATTCAGGCCCTTTTCATGGACGCGCCGGGCGATCAGGTCCAGAAGCGTGCCTCCAGGCGCTTTGAAGAGGTCCTGGGCGGGCCGCTCACGGCTTTCGAGGAAATTCACTTCATGGAGCGTGTTCAGGACCACCTTCGCGAAAACCGAACCCTCCAGGCCTCTCTTCTGCGCCAACTTGGACAGGAGCACCCGTAAAAGGCTCGTAAAGATCAGCATGGTCTCGTCCGTTGAACCCGATTTTGAGCTGGGGATGACGGCGATTTGGTCCCAATCGATGCCCAACTCGCGAACGGCTTGGGAAAACGCCGCCCGGTAATCCTTCCCAAGCTCATACTCGCCCAACACCCGGCCGTCGGAGGAACCCATCACCTCAAAAACGCTCGCGATGCCTTGGAACGGCGTGTGCTGGCCGCCGATCCCCGTTTTAACCACCACCCGAATGGGCTTACCCAAGCGTTCCGCGCGCCTTTCAAAAAACCGCCGCATCCCGGCCACGGTGTTCAGGAAAACGTCCTTCCCCGCGGGCGTATAGTATCCTTGGGTTCCTTCGAACGCGTGAGAACCGTCCACCGCCGCGCCGTTTTCCACGCCGTAGCCGTCCTGCCGGTAACCGCCTTGCAAGAAACGCTTCCTCATGCCGGGATTTTCGCTGTTCAGCGGCGTGCGGAGTTTTTCCGCGATCACGGCGCCGGCCAGTTTCTCTTGCTGGGCGGTCAAACTTGTCATCTTCACGATCTCCATTTATTGACTTTTGGGATAAAAAGCATTATCTACTTTAGCAGTTTTTTTGGGGGCTGATAGCCCCATCCGATGCTTTCCGACAAACAAGCACCTTAGCTAGCGCCAAGGCAAACTGGGGCGCCGTGCGGCTACGCACGGTCCCTGCTTGTGGAAAGGGATTGCCTAGCGGCAACGAAAAGCGCCTGCCGTAGGTTACGGCAGGCGCTTTTCCGCAATTCCTTTAACAGGCTAAAGGACGCGGGAAGGTGTTAAGCTTGGATGCTCAGCAGTTCGATGGCCTGCATCTCTTTTTCCTGCAGAGGCGTCATCTGGATGGTTTTGCCCATGATGTCCACAAGGAACTTCACGAACGCGGCGATCTCCGGCCGCACGCTCCGGTTCCAGTGGTTCATGTCCAGCATGGCCACATACATGTAAAACTTTCCCTTGTCCTTCAACCACGTCGCGCCGAGGACGTCATAGATGGCGTCCGGGCTGAATCGGCCGTTGCCGGCGATGATGGCGTGGCCCTCCTGCGAAATCACACGGCTCGCGAAACCGCGCCAGCCTTCCGGCGCCTCGCGATCTCCCAACTCCTTGGCCGTCCAAGCCTCGAGCGCCCGCAATTGGCCGGCGACCCGGCCCGCGGGCGCGCTGGTCACGAACATGATCTGCTCGTTGTGGGCGATGCGGAGGGCGATCTCCCGCGCCAACGTGCGAAGCTGTGCTTCGCTCATCTTTTCGGTGACTTCCTGGAGGTGCACGCCAATGGCGTCGCCCCGTTCGGCCTGGTTGGCCTTCACGGTCTCTTCGGTCACGACCACGGCGCTCCGCAACACGTTCGCCAAGAGGGTAATGAGAGAGGCCGAGTGGCTCTGTGTGCTCGTCTCCCCCGAAAGCCTCTCGCGCAAAGCGAGGAGATAACGGCCCACCCCCTGGACTTGCAAGGCGTTCATGCCGCCCGCGCGGAAGGAGGCGCCCACCACCGCCAAAACGTCGGAAGTGAACTCGCCGAACGCTTTCCCGGCGGCCTCGGGGTTTTCCTGCAATTGATTGTTGAAGCCTTCCAGGGCGGCCTTCAAC
>JACQPF010000347.1 GCA_016207625.1 Elusimicrobiota bacterium
CCCACACCAAAGGTGAAGATGGAAACCACAACCACGACCACCACCGTAATGATGATCCCCAAAATCATTCCAAAAGTGGAGTTCCAGAACCCTTTGCCGCCGCTTTCTTCCGTTTTATTCGAATCATATGTGTTGATAAACTCGCCGTTGGCATACACGTAATTAACGATCTTACTGGTTTCGTTGTAGGTCGATTCCGTATCCGTGCGCGACCAAACGTTGGAGCGGAGAACCTGGCCGAGTTCATTGTATTCGTTGCGGGAGACGCTCCGCCCCCAGCTCTCCCCATCCCGCCAGGCGGTGACGCTTGCGGAAATTCGGCCGTAGGCGTCGTAGGTGTTGACCGTGTGGTTCGTCGCAGGGCTAGACTCCCATTCCGCCCGGCCGCGCCCGCCGTTCTCGTTCGCCTCATCGTCGGGGTCGGCCGTCCAGCCGAGGGTGGTGGAATTATAACTCGAAATGCGCCCGAAACGATCGTATCGGATATCGTATTGGCTGTAGGTCTGTTGGAAATTGTTCCCGTCGACATTGTTGAAAGGCGTGCTCGTAAAGGTTCCGCCGCTGGCCTGCGCCACCATGGAGGACAAGCGGCCGAGGGCGTCATAACGAAAAGTTGTGGTGACGTTTACGTTCTGACCGCCGGTGTATTTGTCGTCCAACCCCGGGATGCCGGAGTTCGAACCGCTTCCGGACCAGGATCGGCGCTCGTCCGTGCGCACAAGACGGCCGGCGGCGTCATAATAGGAAGCCAATCGGACGTTCGTGACGGGGTTTCGGTCATAGTTGGATCTCCGCTCGGAAGTAAAGGAATAGATGCGCCCGTTGGCGTCGTAGCCGATATCGGTGACATTGTCGATAAAAAACCCGCCGTTGTCGCTCCAACCCCGCTCCTCGTAACGCCCGGCGAGGCCGCGGCTGTCATGGTCGAAGTAGACCCGGTCGTTGGCAAAGGCGCCTTTCCCCTCTTGAACGCCGCGGGTGTATTCCACAAGTTTGCGGCCGCCTGAATCAAAAATCGTCCAACTGGCCACGAAGATCGTGCCACCGTTGACGATGCCGATGGTGGTGGAGCCCTCCAATGTGCCGTTGGCGGGCGGCTCCATCGGGGGATTTTCCGACGGCAGTTGCGGCGCGGGAGGAGGTTCTTGTGCTTGCGTTTGGTCTTCCACCGGAGCGTCATCAACGCGTTCCCCGCGGTTTTCGCGGGCTTCCATGCGCGATTCATAGTCCCCCGATTGCTCGTTATCGGGCGCCGGCTGTTGTGCGTTTGTCGTCGGAGGCAGCGCTCGTGGTTGCACCGGCGGCCGGAGCCTGAGCTGGCCCTTTTCGGCAGCTTCTAGGGTCACTCCATTATGGAACCAGGTGGCGGCGAAGGTGAGACCTCGACCCATGATCCCCACCTGCAGGGAACCCACCTGGGTGGAAAC
Organism: Elusimicrobiota bacterium; assembly: GCA_016207625.1. Lineage (GTDB taxonomy): Bacteria > Elusimicrobiota > Elusimicrobia > FEN-1173 > FEN-1173 > JACQPF01. Next base: position 1,428 of record JACQPF010000347.1, read on the forward strand.
ACCCGTTTTCCGGTCGCGGTGAATGAGACTGATATTCGCCCGGGCGCCGCCACCGATGGAAAGGGTGGCACCGTTCCAATCGATGCTGGTGTTTTGTGCGAATTCCCCGTTGGCCGTCGTCCCGGGAAGAGGGGAACCTCCGAGCAGGATCATCATGCTGAGCGCCACCCGGCCCTGCCACGACAGGTTGGAAAGGCCCTGAACGATGTTGGCGTTTTCGTCTCGATCCACCACCTCGCTCGGGTCGACGCCCTCACCCTGGCCCCTCAGATCATCGGCCCTGGATTGATTCTGGGAACCGGAAATCGGGTTGTTCAGCGTGTGGGAGTCCACGCGGATGACCGTGCCGTCCTTCATCGTGAGGACCAGCGTCTGGCCGTCATCGGCCATTTGGACGGATGTGAGGGACCCTCGTTCGAGGCCCAGGGCCTCTTCGAGGTCGCCTTTGTAATAGTTGAGGAGCCTTTCAGCAACGCTTTGGCTCAAAGGCAGTATCCCGACCACCTGCAGGACGGTCACATCTTCATAAACAATCTGACCGTTGTCGTCATAGACAACTTCGCCGCCGCTGTCCCGTGCCGGGACCCTTTCTCCGGTGGGAACCGCATCGATCGAAAGCCTTTGGAGGGCCACGCCCGCGACCCAACGCAGCTCATTTAACTCGGCGGCCCTCTCCGCTGTAATGATGGTGCTGGAGACGAAACCCCAGGATTTATTGGGCAATTGGACAAGATAGCCGTTCGCATTAATGGCGTAAAACGTGGTGAAGACAACCGTCGCGTTCGAGGAGCCCTCCTCCGAATCACCGGGGAGGTCCGCGTCGCCGTTCGGATCGATCATTTTGGCCGGGACCCTCCGGCCGGACTGAGGACTGGAGGGCAGTCCGCTTCCCGCAGAGATGCCCACGAAATAGGCGGTGCCGTTGGAGTTTACCGCGGTCATGACGATTTCGTTGGACTGTCTCCCGAAGCTGAGGTCGACGATTTTGGCCCCCAGCTCCTCCGCCTTATCATTAAGGGTTTCAACTTGCTCCGCCGTGAGGGCGTGGCCCTCCACCAGGCCGAAGCTGCCGTCCGTCAAGGCCACGATCCGCCCTTGTTCCAGAGCGAAATGCGTGGTGACCTCAAAACCGGTCGGATGATTGCCCTCTGAGTTGTTGGCGGAGATTCCCCACACTTCCTTGGTGTCCCCGTTGACGCTGTATGAAATCACGAGGGATTGGTCCGCCCGGACTTGGACTTGGACGATTTGCCCTCCGCCGAGGTCAAGGCTGAAGGCGATCTGCGTTTGGCCGTCTTCATTCACGCCGATCCCGAGGACTCCATCAATGCCCCCTTTGGCGGCCATGGTCATCAATTCCCCTAGGGATTTTGTGACTCTCTGACCATTTTTGTCTGTGTAAGTGATTTTGACGTTATCGAGTGAAGTGCCGTAGTTCTTGGC
>JACQPF010000360.1 GCA_016207625.1 Elusimicrobiota bacterium
GCCTATTCCACGGTGAGCCAACTGGGGTACATGATGCTCGCCATGGGAGTGGGGAACCCGCAAGCCGGGATGTTTCATCTCACAACGCACGCTTTCTTTAAGGCCCTCCTCTTTTTGGGAGCGGGAAGCGTGATCCATGCCGTCCACACCAACGATATGTGGCTCATGGGCGGCCTCTCGAAGAAAATGCCCGTGACCTTCGTCACCTTTGCCTGCGGCACCCTGGCGCTGATCGGCTTCCCTCTCTTCTCCGGGTTCTTCAGCAAAGAGGCCATCCTGGCCAGCGCCTATCACGGCCATCACATGGCCCTCTTCGCCATTGGCGGATTCACGGCTTTCCTGACGGCGTTTTACATGTCCCGCCTATTCCTTCTCACTTTCATCGGCGATCCGAGGGATCCGCACCGCTTCGCCCACGCGCACGAGTCCGAGTTTTCCATGACGCTCCCTTTGTCCGTCCTGGCCCTGTTGGCCGTGGCGGCGGGGTTCTTTTTCACATACGTGTGGCCCTTCCATCACTGGATTCCCGGGGCGGGAGAGCATGCCGAAGATTTGGTCGTTCCCGCGGTGTCTCTCGGAGCCTTGGTGCTGGGAGCGGGGTTGGCTTTTTCCATGTATCGCCACAACAAGCCCAACCCTGTTCAGTTGGCCCGGCAATGGAGCGGCGTGTACGCGTTCCTGAAGCGGCGATACACCGACGAAATTTATCTTTGGATCATCGACAACCTCTTCTATAAGACCGTGCGGGCCATGGCGCGTTTCGATTACGACGTCCTCGACCAGGGGATCGTCGACGGGGTGGGGTGGGTTTCCCGCCAACTGGCCCGGATCCAGAGATGGGTGGATGACCGTATCGTGGACGGCGTGTTCGTGAACGGCGCCGGCTACGTGTCACAAACCCTCGGCGCCGGCGTACGGCTGCTCCAGACGGGGTTTGCCCAATTCTATTTGCTTGTGGTGGCTTTTGGTTTGAGCCTCCTGGTGCTTTGGGCCGTTCGAGTTTTCGGCTGATCATTAATATTATTTAAGGAGCCTTTTCCATGGGTGTTCTGAGTCTCATCACGTTCTTGCCTCTCGTCGGGGCCGCGCTGATCCTCTTGTTGAACAATGAGAAAAAAGCGGCCATCCGTTGGACCGCCTCCATCTTTTCCGCCATCCCCCTGGCCGTTTCCTTGTGGCTTTACGTCAATTTCGATTCCGCATCGTCCGCCGTTCAGTTCCTGGAAAAAATACCGTGGATCCCGGCCTTCAACATCCATTACTCCGTCGGTGTGGATGGGCTTTCCCTGCCCATGGTGGTCCTCACGACGCTCCTGTCCTTCCTGTCGGTCATCGCGTCCTTCGGCATTGAAAACCGCATCAAAGAATATTTCTTTTGGTTCCTCCTGCTCGAAACCGGCATGCTGGGAGTGTTCGTCGCCTTGGACTTCTTCCTCTTTTACGTGTTTTTCGAGATCACGCTGGTCCCCATGTATTTCCTCATCGGCGTTTGGGGCGGACCGAAGAAGGAATACGCCGCCATCAAGTTCTTCCTCTACACTCTCTTCGGAAGCGTGTTCCTCCTGCTCGGGATCCTCATGCTCTATTTCTCCAGCGAACCCCGCACGTTCGACCTGTTGGAATTGGCCGCGCAGTCCGGGAAATTCGTGGGGACGAAATTCATTTTGGTGTTCCTGGCCATTTACCTGGGTTTCGCCATCAAGATCCCCGCCTTCCCGTTCCACACCTGGCTGCCGCTGGCCCACGTGGAAGCGCCCACGGCGGTGTCCGTGATCCTGGCGGGCGTGCTCCTGAAGATGGGGACCTACGGCCTGTTGAGGATCTCTTATCCCATCCTTCCGGAAGCCACGCGCTGGTTCCTCCTCCCCATGATCATCATCGCCTTCATCAATATTGTTTACGGGGCGTTTTGCGCCATGGCGCAGAAAGACATGAAGCGCATGGTGGCTTATTCGTCCATCAACCACATGGGCTACTGCATGCTCGGCATGGCGGCCATCACGGGCGCCAACGCTTCGGCGGGCCTTTCCGGCGCGGTGCTGCAGATGGTGACCCACGGGCTCATCACGGGGTCCCTGTTCTTGTTGGTGGGAGTCATTTACGACCGCGCCCACACCCGGAACATCGATGAGTTCGGCGGCCTTGGCTCCATCATGCCCGTCTATGCCGGCGTCATGACGGTTCAGGCCATGGCGTCATTGGGGTTGCCGGGCCTGGCGGGGTTCATCGCCGAGTTCCTCTGCTTCCTGGGCGCCTTCGGCCAGCCGCAGTTCCGGATTTGGGTGATCCTCTCCGTCATCGGCATCGTCGTCACGGCGGCCTTCTTCTTGAAGTTGGTGAAGGACGTCTTCCTGGGTGAACCGAACAAGCGATGGGCCGCCCTTCCGGACATGAACGCGCGGGAGTTGGTGACGCTGGTTCCGCTTGTCATCTTGACCATTGTTTTGGGAGTGTACCCGCGCCTGGTCCTGCGGGTGATGGACAGCACCCTCACAAGCCTGATTCAAAAAGTTGTCGGTGGCTGATTCCGTGAATCTCGAACTGCTGGCTCCTGAGATTTTTCTCTCCCTGGCCGCCATCGGTCTTTTGGTGGGGGAGAGCGTGTCCCGAGGTTCCAAACGGCTTTGGATCAACCTCGCC
>JACQPF010000337.1 GCA_016207625.1 Elusimicrobiota bacterium
CTGCATGGTGGTGGATCCGCCGGCCAGCAACTTGGAGGGCGGCGGCGTCACGCTCGACGTGAAGCCCTCCGCCCAGGTGGAATTCATCAAGAAGAATTTTCCTCTGTTCAAACGGATCGGCGTGCTCTACAGCTCCCATCGGAACAAGGAAGTGATCAAAGAGCTGAAAGAAATAAAACAGAGAGGCGGAGCGGACTTGGTCTTCGCGGAGGTGACCGCTATCGAGCAGGTCGACAAAATCCTCACGGACCTGAGCACGAAAGCGGACTGCCTCCTGATGCTGTCGGACCCCACGATCTACACCCCTCAAACCGCGTCGCAGATCATCATGCGCACTCTCGAGCTCAATTTTCCCATCATCGCGGCCTCGCCCGCCTACGTGAAAGCGGGCGCCCTGGCCGGGATCTATGCGGACACGGAAGACAACGGGTGTCAGGCGAGCGAAGTGGTGGGGCGGGTGCTGGCGGGGGAGAAGGCGGACGCCATCTCCCTGCACTGGCCGAAGAAGACGAAGACCGCGGTGAACCTGGTGGTGGCGGAGCGGTTGAGGGTGCAGGTGAACTCATCCACCATCGAGTCGGCGGAACAGGTGATCAAGTAGGCGCGACAAGAGGACGCTTTGTGAAAAGACGGTTGGTGAGCGTATTGGTCGTCATCCCGTTCATGTGTCTCATGAACGTGCACGCCGAGGGGAAGAAGGTCTTGGCTGTGCGATCGAGCAATTTCCCCCTCTATGGGCAAGCCTTGGGGGGCTTCCGCATGTGCATGCGGGGGCGCGGCGTTTCCTACGAAATGGAAGAGATCACCATGCCCGATTCGGACGCCCAGGCCGCCGCCTTCATCAACAACCTCCGGAGCCGGAAGCCGGACCTGATCCTGGCCCTGGGCAGCTCGGCCGCCCGGCTCGTCAAGGAAAGGGTTCGCGACGTTCCCATGGTCTTCTGCATGGTGGTCGACCCTCCCTCCAGCAACCTCATGACCGGCGGCGTGACGCTGGACATCCGGCCCGCCGTCCAGATCGATTTCATCAGAAAGAATTTTCCCCAATTCAAGCGGATCGGCATCATCTACAACCCTCAACGCAACCGGGACGTGATCCGGGAATTGAAGGAGATGCGGCAAAACGGCGAAGTGAACCTCGTCTTCGCCGAGGCGACGTCCATCGACCAGATGGACAAGGCCCTCCAGGACATCAGCGCCAAGTCCGACTGCCTCTTGATGCTGTCGGACCCGACGATCTATACGGCCCAAACGGCGTCCCAATTGATCCTGCAGACGCTGCAGCGGGGCGTTCCCCTCATCGCGATTTCCTCCACGTTCGTAAAAGCGGGAGCGCTGGCGGGCATCTACGCCGACCTCGAGGACAACGGCTGCCAGGCCAGCGAACTGGCGGGCCGGATCCTCGAAGGCGAACATGCGGACACCCTGCCCATTTCCTGGTCTAGAAAAGTGAAGACGGCGGTGAATTTGGTGGTGGCGGAGCGGCTCAAGGTTCCTGTGAGCCGCTCGACAATCGAAGACGCGGAAGAGGTGGTCAAATGAAATGGAATCTTGGAGTCAAACTGAGTCTTGTTTTTTCGCTTCTCATGACGGTGAGCTCGATCCTCCTGATCATCGTGAGCTACGTGGGGGAGAAAGACCTCCTCATGAAAGAATCCACGGCGAGGTTCCAATCCATCGCCACCAACATGTCCTTCAACGCGGAGTACGGGGTCCTGACGAAGAACACCCAGACCCTCGACAAGATCGTCCGGGGGGCCATGCAGGAGAAGGACCTGAACTTCGTGGAGATCACCAGCCGCACGGGCGAGGTGCTGGCCCGGATGGGGCATTCGAAGAAGCCGGCCTATGAGATCTCCAGCTCCGTGCGCATCCGGAAGGTGAGCTCCGGCGGCGACGCGGACCTGCTCGGGGCCTTCAGCGGCGAGGGGCTCGGCGCCATGGGGGAGTCGTCGATGACGACGGCGGAGCTGCCCGCCGACCAGCTGGAGGAAATCGGCCTGGTGAAGCTCGAGTTCGATCTGGCGCCCATGCAAGCGAAGCTCAGCTCCCTGCGCAAGAGGGCCGTGTTCTTCACGTTCGTCTTCGTCTGCCTGGGCATCCTGATCACGAACCTGGTGGTGCGCGCCATGTTCTCCCCGCTGAACCGCGCGGTGAACGCCCTGGCGGAAATCGCCTCCGGCGGCGGCGACCTGAGCAAGAAGCTCACCGTCACCTCGCATGACGAGGTGGGCGACCTGGCCCTGAACTTCAACCGGTTCATCGGCACGCTCTCCGGCATCGTGCACTCGGTGCGGTCCACGTCGAACAAAGTGGCCACGTCCGCGGAAAAGCTGACGATGGTGAGCCAGAACATGGCGAAGAACGCCAGCGAAACGTCCTCCCAGGCCAACGCCGTGTCCACCTCCGTCGAACAGGTGAACAAGAACATCCAAACCGTCGCCACGGGCACGGAGGAGATGAGCACCAGCATCCGGGAGATCGCCAAGAACGTCAGCGAGGCGGCCAAGGTGGCCACCTCCGCCGTGAAAGTGGCGGAGACCACCAACGCCAAGGTCACGAAGCTGGGCGAATCGAGCGCCGAGATCGGCAACATCATCAAGGTGATCAGCTCCATCGCCGAACAGACGAACCTCCTGGCCCTGAACGCCACCATCGAGGCGGCGCGCGCCGGGGAAGCCGGCAAGGGCTTCGCCGTCGTGGCCAACGAGGTGAAGGACCTCGCCAAGGAGACCGCCAAGGCCACCGAGGACATCAAGAAGAAGATCGAAGGCATTCAAAACGACACGACGGGCGCGGTGGAGGCCATCGCCAAGATCAGCAACATCATCAACCAGATCAACGACATCCAAAACACCATCGCCTCCGCCGTCGAGGAGCAAACGCGCACCTCCAACGAGATCAGCTACAACCTGGCCGAGGCGGCCAAAGGGAGCTCGGAAATCGCCCAAGGCATCACGCACGTGGCCCAGGCCACGCAGAACACCTCCATCGGCGCGTCGGAAACGCAGAAGGCGGCCGCGGAGCTCGTGCAGATGGCCATGGAGCTTCAGAAGGTCATGGGCCAATTCAAGTCCGACATGCTGGGGGTATAAAAAGCCCCCGGGATTTATGCTACAATTCCCTTGGCCGGGATTTTGTTCCGGCCAAGCCGCCGCAGGTGATCACCCCCATCCCTCCGTACCCGTTCATGTCCATCGGCAGGCCGCTTCATCAATATAAGGAGTCCGTGGGATATGGAAAGACAAGGTCCAAAAGGCGATAACGAAAAAAAGAAGATGCGCAAACCCCCGAAACTAACGAAGAAGAAGCTGGACCGCTTCCTGGCGTCCATCTGCGAGGCGGCCGGCATGACGGGCAAGTCCTCCAAAAGGAACACCCACACATCGAAAGACGGCCGCGTGGTGTGCCGGGCCCCCTGCGGCGACGCGGATTGGCGGGCGCACCTGGACATCCCGGCGGGCATCCTCTGCGTTTCCGCGGCGTGGTCCTCCAACAAGAAGGCCGAAAAGCACCGGGACGTGACGGTGGCCGTCACGTTCCTGGACGAGCACGAAAAACCGCAGTACACCGACATGGTCTTCTGCGATTCGGAAGTGCGCTGGCTGATGGAAACCCTGTGGCACGCGCCGATCTGGGAGTGACGCGGGCCTCCTCGCTGGACGACGCTTATTCCGCCTGTTTAAACCTTTGCCGTTCCCATGACGAGAACTTCCCGGTCGCCTCGTTCCTCCTGCCGGCCCATTTGCGCAGGCCCGTGGCGGCCGTCTACGCCTTCGCCCGGATCGCCGACGATTTCGCGGATGAGCCCGGGCGGACGCCCGAAGACCGCCTTAAATGCCTGGCCGACTGGCGGCGACGCCTGCGCGATTGCCGGCGCGACCACGAGGCCCACCCGGTGTTCTGGGCCTTGTCGGACACCCTCACAAGCCTCCGGCTTCCCCTCGAGCCTTTCGACCGTTTGATCACGGCTTTTGAAATGGACGTGACGAAGAACCGCTACGCTTCTTTCCAAGACCTCCTCTTCTATTGCCGGCACTCCGCCAACCCCGTGGGGGAACTGGTCCTTCGCATCTGCGGGGAATGGAACGAGGAGAGGGGGAAATGGTCGGACGACATCTGCACGGCCTTGCAGTTGGCCAACTTCTGGCAGGACATGGCCATCGACGCGCCGAAGGGCCGCCTCTACGTTCCGCAAGAGGACGTCAAATCCATGGGCTTAAGCGAGGATTCCGTCCTGCGGGGGGCCGCCTCCGAAGAGCTCCGGGAGCTCATGGCTTTCCAGGTGGACCGCACGTGGTCGCTGTTCCTGCGCGGGCGGCCCCTTTGCGACGACGTCACCCCGGCCTTACGGCGGGAACTGAGGTTCATCTGGCTGGGCGGCACGCGGATCCTTGAGAAGATCCAGGAGCAGAAATGGGACGTCTGGTCCCGCCGCCCCAAACTGAAGAAGCGCGACTGGCTGGGCCTGGTCCCGCGCTGGATCTTATGGCGTTCTTGAACGTATTTCGCTCCAGCAATTTCGCCCCCGCCTTTTACCTGCTTTCACCGGCCCGCCGCCGGGCCCTGAAAGCCGTCTACGCTTTCTGCCGCGACGTGGACGACGTGGTGGATCGGACGTCCGATCCCGTTGGAGCGCACCAATTTTTGCAAGGCTGGCGAACGATCCTGGAACAGCCCTGCACCGCGGAGGCGCCGAATCTCGTCACGCCGGAGATCTGGGCGGCCTTGGAAGACGTCCTCCGCAACCATAAAGTCGACCCCAAACACCTGCTCGCCCTCGTCGACGGCGTGGAGAGGGACCTCTTCAAGAAACGCTACGCCACCTTCGAGGAGCTGAAAACCTATTGCCACGGCGTGGCCTCCACGGTAGGGTTGGCCTGCCTGCCGATCTTCGGGCTGGATGAGCCGGCCCATTCCAAATTCGCCGTGAACCTCGGGCTGGCCGTGCAAATGATCAACATCCTGCGCACGTGAAGGAAGACGCGGCCCGCGGCACTATTTACCTCCCGCAGGAAGACATGAAACGATTTGGCTACAACGAGCCGGACCTGCTCAAGTCCGTCCACAACCCGGATTTCGTGCGGCTCATGCGGTTCGAGGGCGCCCGGGCGAAAGAACTGTATGCCCAAGCTCTCCAGAACCTGCCGGCCATCAGCCGGCCCTTGGCCCGGCCGGCCTTGGTCATGGGGCGGATCTACCGAGTGCTCCTCAAGAAGATCGAGCAGGCCGACTACAACGTTTTCGCCGGACGGATCTCTCTCACGCCCTGGGAAAAGATGCGGTGCGTGGGGAAAGTCCTATGGGAAGAATGGTCGAAGTAAGCGGTTAGTTTGATAGGGCCGCGATGTGGTCTTCCAGGCGCTTGCGCTTGGAGAGGACCTCCGCGTGGCGGGCGCGCGCCTTTTCCACTTCTTCTTTCGGCGCGCGGTTCAAGAAGTCCGGGTTGCCGAGGCGGCTGTCCAGGCGCTTCAAATCCGTGTCCAACAAGTCAATTTCCTTTTGCAGGCGAAGCTTCTCTTTCCCGAAATCGATCAACCCTTCCAGCGGCACGAACATCTCGAAATCCCCCGCCACCGCCGCCGCCGACTGAGGCGGTTTCTCTTTTTTCTCCAGCAAATGCAGCTCAGACACCTTGGCCAGGTGCTTGACGTAGGGAGCGTAGCTCGTGAGGAGTTTCTTCGTGAACGTGGAGGAGGACCCGAGGTGCGCGTTCACCGCGATCTTTTTTCCCGGCGGCACGTTCATTTCCGAGCGGACCGTGCGCAGGGCCGTGACCGTCTCCATCAGGAGGGCCATGGCGCGCATGTCCTCGTCGGCGGCGGTGGGCTCGTCCGGGAGGGACTCGCCGGGCGCCGCCATCAGGCTCGGCGCGGGTTTTCGCCCGGTCGTTTCGCAGAGGGATTGCCACAAATGCTCCGTGATGAAAGGCATGATGGGGTGCAGGGCCCGCAAGGCGCCGTCCAAAACCTCCATTAAGGTTTGCCGGGCCTGCGTTCGTTTATGCTCGAAATCGGCGGGCAGGTCTCCTTCCGATTTCATGAGGCGGATCTTGCTCAATTCAATATACCAATCGCAGAAATCTCCCCAGAAAAAGGCGTAGAGGGCCCTGGCCGCCTGGGCCATGTCGTAGCGCCGGATATGCTCGCCCGCCTCGCGCACGGTTTCCGCCAGGCGCCGGCGGATCCACCGGTCGGCCAGGTCCCGATCGGCGAGGGGCGCCTCCGCCGGGCGGAAGCCTTCCAAATTCATCAGCGCGAAACGCGAGGCGTTCCAGATCTTGTTGGCGAAGTTGCGGGCGCCGACGAAACTGTCGTCGGCCAGTTGCATGTCCCGGCCGGGCACGGCGCTGGCCGTCAAGGCGAAGCGGAGGGCGTCCGTGCCGTATTTCTTCATGATGTCCAGCGGGTCGATCACGTTGTTGAGGGACTTGGACATCTTCCGCCCCTGCTTGTCCCGCACGATCCCGTGGATGAAGACGTGACGGTAAGGCACGTTTCCCTGGAACTCCAAGCCCATCATCACCATGCGGGCCACCCACAGGTAGAGGATCTCATGCCCCGTCACGAGCGTGGAGGTGGGGTAGAAATAGTCCAGGTCCGGCGTTTTCTCCGGCCAGCCCAGCGTGGTCAGCGGCCAAAGGCCCGAGGAGAACCAGGTGTCCAAAACGTCGGGGTCCCGCATCAAGTTGTGGGACCCGCAACGGGGGCAGGCGTTCGGGGCGTTTTCCTGCACGATGGGCTCTCCGCGCTCGCGCAGGAGCAGTTTGGTGGACTCCGATTTGAAATAGGGGTCGACGGCCAGAACGTTCCTCTGCTCATGGTCGAAACGGCCGCAACCCAGGCAATACCACACGGGGAGCTGGTGCCCCCACCAGATCTGGCGGGACAGGCACCAATCCCGGTTGTTGTGCAGCCAGTTCAAATAGGGTTTCTCCCAGGACTCGGGGAAAATCTGCACCCGGTCTTCCTCCGTGGCGCGGGCGGCGCGTTCGGCCATGTCCTGGGTTTTCAAGAACCACTGGCTGGATTCCAGCGGCTCGATCACGGAGCCGCAGCGATAGCACGTGGCGGCGGAAAGTTTGTAATCTTCCTCCTTGACGAGGAACCCGCCTGAAGTGAGGTCCGTCAGAACGTTGTGGCGGCAGTCCTTCACCGTCTGCCCGGCGTAGGCGGGGCCGGCTTTCTCCGTCATCCGTCCCTCGTAGCCGATCACCATGAGGTGCGGCAAGTCGTGCCTCTGGGCGATTTCAAAGTCGGCCGCGTCGTGGGAAGGCGTCACTTTGACGGCGCCCGTCCCGAAAGAGGGGTCCACCGCCGCGTCGGCGATCAGGGGGATCTCGACGTTGGAGTCTTCCGGCCGGCGGAGGGGCAACAGGAGTCTCTTGCCGACGAGGCTCGCGTAGCGGGCGTCCTCCGGGTTCACGGCCACCGCCGTGTCGCCGAGCATCGTCTCGGGCCTTGTGGTGGCCACCACGATCCCCTGTGAGGGATCGTCTTTAAAGGGATAGCGGATGTGCCAAAGCTTGCCGCCGGTCTCCTCGTGCTCCACCTCGATGTCCGAGAGGCTCGTCCCGCAGCGCACGCACCAGTTCACGAGCCGATACCCCCGGTAGATGAGGTCCTTTTGGTAGAGCTTCACGAAGGCCGTTGTGACGGCCCGGGAGCTCGCTTCGTCCATGGTGAAGCGGGTGCGGGTCCAATCGCAGGCGCAGCCGAGCTTGCGGAGCTGGTGGAGGATGGTGTCGCCCGACTGCTGGCGCCATTCCCACATGCGCTCCAAGAATTTCTTCCGGCCCAGGTCCTGCCGGGTTTTCCCTTCCTTCTTCAGGAGCCGTTCCACCACGTTTTGGGTGGCGATGCCGCCGTGGTCCGTGCCGGGCGCCCAAAGCGTGGCGAAGCCCCTCATTTTGTGCCAGCGGATCAAAATGTCCTGGAGTGTGTTGTTGAGGGCGTGGCC
>JACQPF010000349.1 GCA_016207625.1 Elusimicrobiota bacterium
CGCGCGGCGGAGCTCGCCGCGCTCTTGGGCAGTGGGCAGAGCACGGCCACAGGTTTATGTCTTTCCAAGATCAAGACTTCCTCCCCGTTTTTGACTTGCGCCAAATACCGGCTGAGATGCGCTTTCAATTCGGCAACAGCTGTATGGGTCATAATAGTCACCTCCATATGACTATTATAGTCACTTAATGGATGATTCGCAAGGGGAAAATGGCCCGAAAAAGGACTTCCTATGCCAGATGCGCGTGCAAGACTTTGACGCCGCCTTCCCGGATGAGGGAAGCCGTTTTGCCGGTCATGGAACCCGCCGATAGGGTCTCGGTGTTCCCGCTGAGATCCTCCAGGACGTATTTGTGAACATGCGCGGCGTCTTTCCCGAAGGTGTTCTTTTTCTTGCCGTTGTGGTAGACCACCAACGTCTTCCCCAGGAATAGGAACGCCAGGCTGTTCTTGGGCAGGAGCACGGTTTCAGCCGCGTCCGCGAACGGAGCGATGCGGGTTTCTTTTTTCAAGAACAGGTCTTTGTGAAGCAGCGGGCTCAGACGGAAAACAAGTTCCCCGTCGGCCGTCAATGTAAAGGGCGCCGGCCCGAACAAGAGATGCGACCAGATGTGGAGATACTCCACCGTGGAGCCGGACAGGCGGGCCACGAACCCCCTTCCATGCTCTTCCGGGTTGATGGAATATCCGCTGCTCACTAAAAAGCTGACGTTTTCCGTCACGCTTCGACCGTATTCGCGGGGGTCGCGGTAAGGGATCAACAGCGAATTGATGTTCTTATAGAACTCCTCGATCAGTCCGCGCCGCACCATCTCAAGGACGTATTTGTAATGCATGTGCAGGAAAATGGACCCGTTCTCAAGCCACCCGTAATTGAAGATGGCGATCCGTCCCAACTCAAAAGACTTCTCTCCCAAAGGCGCGTTGAGCCGGTACATGCGGAGTTTCTTATCGAACAAATCGGTTTTCTGGACGCGCTCGTGCAAAGTCTTCGCGCCTTGGGGAGATTTCACCACACGCATGGCGTGGACGAATCCCTCCAAAAAGAGGGGGAGAGGCCTTTGCTTGAACTCGGTGACTTCAACGTTTGAAGATTCTGGAATCGGCTGATGGGCCACGGCATCGTTGATGAAATAGGTGAAGACCCGCCCCGTGGATTTCTCCCGGCCGCGCTCAACGCTCCGGTCGAGAACGGCCAGCGCCCGCTCCAAGAACGACTCGATTCCCTTAACGGTCATATCCCGCTCGGCGCCGTCGAACCCGAAGAACACCTTCTCCCGGTAGGTTTCCTTTGCGTTGTGGCTCTCGTTCCAGAACCGGAGAGGGTTTTTCTCATCCGTTCGTCCCTCTTGGAGAAGGCCGTCAAGGGCGGAGAGGAACTCGTGAAGCTCCACAGGGAGGGAAACGACGGCTTCCCCGCGCTTCATGGAATGCAAAGAATGGAGAGTGAATTCCATCAAGCGTTTCAGCTCGATCGTCTCGTTCAAAGCGGACCCCAAAAGGCTCGGTAAACCGTTCAAAGCGTCGCACCAGCCCGGCCGGTCGGATTCCATCTCCACGCCCGCGCAGAAAGGATCCAAGGAGGCGAGCTTGTTGACCGCCAGGGTCAATATTTTCACAAGAAGATGCGTGCGATAAATTTCGCCCTTCCCGTGCTGAACCCGCACACGGTGCCTGCAGAAACTCCGGCTCTTGATTAAAACATCTTTCTCTTTGTTGTAGGACACGGCGCCATACTGACGGACGCCTCGATCGGTCAGGATGTATTTCTTTCGGCGGGGGAGAACGAAATGGGCGGGATCAAAAAAAGCGTAGGATTTGTCTTCCAAGAGGACCGCGCCCAGCCGGTCAGGGTAAACAGCGGCGAAGTTCTCCAGGAGGTCCAAAAGATAAGTCCAATGATCGGACCAATACCCTTTCTCAAATTCGGCGTCCTCAACCTCTTCGGCATGCTTGAGGATCCGCGCCGCCAAATCGTGGCACACTTCATCTTCCATGAAGCGCGATTTCAGGAAGCTCCACAGCGAGGCGAACTTGAACTCCAGAGAGACCACGCCCTCAAGTTCCGGGAACAAATCGGCGAGTTCTTTATCTTCCGCGAGGATCTGAAGGTTTTGAACCAGGAACCGCGTGTTCCGGAGCACCAGAGGGTTGAATCCGTCCGGCTGAATGAGGCTGAAGAAATACCGGATGTTCCGGTCCCCGACCGCGGGATTGAAGAAGAGCTCGCAGCGCCTGTTTTGAGCCACGTCCCGGAAATCCCCGTTCCCCTCCGAAAAATGGGTGTCTTGCAGGAAGAACTCGTTGTAGTCCCGCTCAAGGTCCCCATGCTTCCTTCCATAAAGGTAAAGGAGGGCCCCTCCGGGCGCCTGAACGGACAACCCGCCCCGCAAAAGGTTGTCGAGGAACGATTGACGGGTGTATTCGTTCAGCTTGTCGTGGGAGGTCACCGTCAGCACGCGCTTCGTTATCCCGCTGATCAAACGCTCGTTCTCAGCCTGCTTCTCATCAAAGAAAGAGACCCCGGTGATGTTGTCTTGAATGAAATGGTGCAATTCCTGAAGTGAAGCCGCATGCCCGTAAAGGCTGTACACCGCCATGGATTGCCTCGGTGCGATGGTCCCACGCCCCGCAACGAATCCGCTGGGGTTTTTGTTCCCCGCCACTTGTTGTTTTAGATTTAGGGAACGCCTAGAAAGGAAACGGTCCGGGCGCGTGAAGTCCGCATTCTCTCCGAAAATGACCTTCGCGTCCACCACGGCCGCCAAAGGCGCGAAGCGCCCTTCCGAACTCAAGAACCCCGCGAAGAAATTCCCGGCCGTCACTGGCACCACTTTTTCAGAGTCGGCGGGATAGACCTTGAGCTTCAGGAATGGAATGTTTTTCTTCATGGTTTCAACCACGGTGAACGCTTCCATGGTGCGGCTCATGTTCTTGATGCAGTACTGGTTGAGCCCGAAAGGCAGGAGCTGGGGAAGGCCGTCGGCGAAATCGATTTTCAGAGGTTTGGAGGAGATGTTTTCAACAGTGAGCTTTCGCACGAGGCCGGCGAGAGAGGCGCCCGGCAGCGTGAACATCTCCGCCGTGATTTTAAGCCCCAAGGAGGGATGGATCTCCTCCACGGACATCTGATGCGGGCCAACGATCATCCGCTGAGAGGGGCTTTTCCCTCCGCCAGGATTCCGCTGGAAAGGCTCATGATAAACCGTTTGACCGGCTCTGGTGATGTTTAGAAATGTGCGAAAGCCTCTCAAAGCCACGGCTTGATAGGCTTTGTCGGCGGGCAAGAATTCGAGGATGGCCGAGTCCTTGTTCCGGACTCCGAAGCTGACGATCCCCTGGCCGCGGCTCACATAAAAGGCCCAAAGGGGAATGCCTTGAGGCCCAGCGATGCCCGGCAGGAAACTGGCGAAAAGCGGGCTGTCGTTGTAATTATCGATGATAAAACGCTTTTTCGAGTCCAGATGATACGCTGTTTTTGGCATGGGTCCCCCGCGTGATGCGCATGTCACCGCTGGCTATTGAGACAAGATTATGGTAATAAAAAGCACGCGCGTCAACAACCGTTGACGGGCAGATTTATTTCAATTATAATCAATTCACAAGTTCACTATCATTTTTTACTCATGACTCCATAGGAGGAACATCGGTGAAGAAGGTGCTCAGTTTAAGTTTTTGTCTCGCACTCGCCTCGGTTTTCTCAATTTTGCCTGCCTGTAAGAAAGCTTCCCAATCCGGCGCCGCCGAAGATTCGCTTGTGGTTTGGCATTGGATGTCGGATCGCGAAGACGCCTTCAACAATCTTGCCAAGAAATACGGAGAGCAAAAAGGCATGAAAGTCCGCTTTGAGCTCTACGCCCCTTCGGAAGCCTACATGCAGAAGGTGCGCGCCGCCGCCCAAACCAACACCCTGCCGGAAATCTACGGGGTCCTGGGCGAATCCCGGGACTTCGCCAGTTTCGTCAACGCCGGCCATGTGGAAAACCTCACTCCCGCCATGTCGGAAAACAACAATCAATGGATGAACCGGTTCTTCCAAAAAGCCCTCGTCAACAACCAATTCCCCGAGGGAAACTCATACAACGTCCCGGCGGGCATCTATGGAGTGCCCCTGGACGTCACGAACATTCAAATGCTGTACAACAAGGACCTTTTCAAACAAGCCGGACTGGACCCCGAGCGTCCCCCTCAAACATGGGACGAATTCCTAAAAATCGGGCCGGCCCTGAAGAAAGCCGGCATCCCCGGGTTCGTCAGCGGTTGGGGAGAGCTTTGGATGATCGATTGCCTGGCCTCCAACCTGGCGTTCAATTTGATGGGGGAGGAAAAAGTTTTAAAAACCCTCAAAGGGGAAGTTCCCTACACCGATCCAGAGTGGAAGCGCCTGTTCAAATTGTTTGAAGAGTTCCGCGACAGCGGCTTGCCGGCCGCCGGCCTCGTCACCATGGTCAATAAGACGGCCGAGCAAAACTTCTCCAGTGGAAGGGCCGCCATGGCCTTCAACGGGTCCTGGTGCGTCAACGTGTACGCGGGCATGAACCCGAACCTGAACTATGGGGCTTTCCTCCCGCCGGCCGTCTCCGACAAGAACCCCCGAGTCATCTGGGGGGGAGCGGGTTCCTCTTTCGTCGTGAACGCCCGCGCCGCGCAAAAAGACAAGGCCGTCGCTTTCCTGAAATGGCTGTCGGATAAAGATCAGCAGGTCGCCCTGGCCAAGGAAACCCGAAACCTGCCCTCCACGCCGGACGCCATCGGGGAAATCCCGGCCGTGCTCGGCCAATTCGCCGACGACATGGAGTTGACCACGCATCCGAGCCGTTTCCCCGTTTCCGAGGCCTCCTCCGTCGTGGAGACTTTCAACAAGGGCATTCAGTCCATCCTCATCGGCGAAAAAACGGCGGAACAAGTGTCCAATGAAGTGCAAAAAGTCAAAGAGATCGAGATGAAATCAGCCCAAAAATGACCAATGAATAAATGAAGCTTTCCTTCCGCGACCAATTCACCAACAGCCTCTTCGCCCTCCCGGCGGCGCTCCTCTTCGCCGTTTTTAGCATCTATCCGTTCTATAAAGTCTTTCAGCTTTCCCTTTATCAATGGGACGGCATCTCCACCGCCATGCGCTTCGTGGGTTTCGCCAACTTCTGGGACATCCTCACCCGCAACGCCGCCTGGTGGATCTCCTTCAAAAACGCCATCTACATCACGTTCCTGGCGCTCACGGTGCAGAACGCCCTGGCCCTCCTTCTGGCTTGGGCGGTGGACCGCGAGATCCGGGCGGGGAATATCTACCGCGTTATTTTTTTCATCCCGCCCATCTTGTCCGGGATCGTGGTGGGGTTGATCTGGAATTGGATTTTTGAAGGCAACTATGGGCTTCTGAACCATGCCTTAACGTCCATGGGCCTCGGCGGATGGACTCGCGCGTGGCTGGCCGACCCGAAGACGGCCCTCTACTCGGTGGCCACCATCCACATGTGGAAAGGTTTCGGCTGGGGATTCATCATCCTGCTGGCGGGCCTGCAGAATATCCCTCGGGAGCTCTACGAATCGGCCCGCGTGGACGGCGCCGGCGAATGGCACGTGTTCCGAAAGATCACCGTTCCATTGATGGTTCCCGTCTTTGTTCTCGTCTCCATTCTCACCATCTTGGGGACCATGCAGATCTTCGACCTCATCATCTCCACCACCGGCGGAGGGCCGGGATACAACACGGAAGTGCCTATGACGCGCATGGTGGCTCTCATGCTGGGGTCCGGCCGGCTGGGCTACGCCTGCGCCATGAGCGTGATTTTCGGCATATTGCTTTTGCTCTTTTCCCTGGTTCAAATGCGCCTGGGAAAATGGCTGGACAAGGATTAACCCATGGACGTCGCCCGCCTCAAACGAGTCCTCTCGAAATCGTCCCGCTCCACTCTCGTTCACGGCGTACTCATCCTCGTCTCCATCAGCTGCGTGTTCCCCTTGGTGTGGATGTTCGTTTCCGCCCTCAAAACCCAGGAAACCATTTTTTCCAACATGAGCCTGATCCCGGCGTCCCCGCATTGGGAGAATTTCGCCTTGGCTTGGACCAAAGGCAAGTTCGGCATCTTTTTCTTCAACAGCCTTTTTTACACGTTCTGCACGGTGGTGGGGGTTCTCCTCATCTCCTCTCTCGCCGCCTACGCCAGCTCCCGCCTGCCGTTCCCTGGGAGGAAAATCCTGTTCATGCTCTTGCTCGCCACAATGATGATCCCCGTCCCGGGGGCGTTCATCGCCCTTTATGTCCTTTTAGTGAAGCTGAACCTGGTCAACACCCGGCTCGGCTACATCCTGCCGCAGATCAACGGCCAATTGGCTCTGGGCGTTTTTTTGCTGAAAACTTTTTTCGACAAACTACCGCGAGAACTGGAGGACGCCGCCCGCGTGGACGGCTGCAACAAGCTGCAGGTCTACTACCACGTGGCCTTGCCGTTGGCGAAACCGGCCATCGCCGTGCTGGCGATCTTCACGACCCTGGCGGTCTGGAACGAATACCTCCTGGCCATGCTGGTCCTTTCCGACCGCAACCTCATGCCTCTCCAGCGCGGATTGATGGTCTTTCAGGGAGCGCATATCACTCAGTATCCGTTGCTGATGGCCGGCATGACCATTTCCGTGATTCCGATCGTCGTGATTTACATCATTATGCAAAGGCACATCATCTCAGGCATCACTGCGGGCGCGCTTAAAATGTGAAAAACGAATGACGAACCCGACGGGCCCCACGCTCATCCTCAGACAACTTGCAAAATTTTTCGCCCGGACATTGCCCCTCGCCCTGGGAGGGCTTCTTTTAGCCGCCGCCATCCACGCCGACGCCACCCCCGTCACAATCGACAAAACGAAGAAACAACTCCTCGTCAACGGACAGCCTTTCGCCATTCGGGGCGTCAATTACGCTCCCACGCGCGCCGGTTCAAGGCCCGGCTCTCCGTCGAACTACAACCTGTTCAATGACGCGGAGCTCTACAACATCGATTTCCCGCTCCTCAAGTCCATGGGCGCCAACACCATCCGGGTGTTCGACGCCCGGAACGCCACCACCGCGGCCCTCAACGCCGCGCAGTCCAACGGGCTGTATGTGGCCATGGGCTTCCCCATCAACGAATCGGTGGACATCACCAACACCTCAACCCGCACGGCAATCGTCAGCGACTTCACGGCCCTCGTGAACCGGTTCAAGGACCATGCCGCCGTCCTTTTTTGGGCCGTGGGCAACGAGGTCACATTGAACAACACCTCCGCATCCACCAACACCGCCAGTTGGTATTCCCTCGTGGACGCCTGTGCCGCAGCCGCCCATGCGGCCGATCCCAACCATCCCGTGACCACCGTGAACGCGGACATAAACAACATCGGCGTCAGCGCCAACAACACGACCGCCGACAACCCCTCCAACCTCGATTTCTGGGGCGTCACGCTCTATCGCGGGCCCAGTTTCCAGACCGCTTTTTCCGATTTTGTTTCCCGCAGCGACAAACCCATGTGGGTGGCTGAGTTCGGCTCGGACGCCTATAATTCCGCTTCCGCGGCGGAGGACGAATCCACCCAAGCCTCCGTCGTCCGAAGCCTGTGGCTTGAGATCGAGGCCAATTTAAGCGCCACAGTGAACGGCAAAGCCGTCCTGGGCGGAAACGTTTTTGAATGGTCGGATGAGTGGTGGAAGGGGAAAAAGACAACCCTTGGGGACGGCGGAACCGGCGGGGATTTCGCGCACGACACGGGCACCGACTGGACGAACGCCAACTACGCCGACACATCGATGCAGGAGGAATGGTGGGGCCTGGTCGCCATCTCATCCTCCAACATTTACCGGCGGCCGCGCGAGGCTTATTACACTCTCCAATCCCTCTGGAACCCCTCCACTCCCAGTTCGGGAGTCGTTTTCAACAGCAAAATGAGCAACTTCCCGAACCCCATGGTCCTGGGCGGCAACACCCAGATCACGGCGACCCTCTACCAATCCCCCGACACGGTGAAAATCGAGATCTTTGATTCGGCCTACCGGCGCGTCCGCGGCCTAACGGCGGCGTCGACGTCGGGGAACGTCGTCACCGCCACTTGGAACGGAACGGACGAGGACGGCCGCCAGGTTTCCGCCGGCGTCTACCTGTGCCGCATGGAAATCACGGCGAACAGCCGAACGGAAGTTAAAATCCGTCGCATCGCGGTGGTGAGGTAAGGATGAAACTTCTTTTTTCGATCACGTCCTGTCTCTTTCTGATCTCCCCGCTTTCGGCGGCCTCGCGTCCGCTTGCTGATACGTTTTTGGAAGAAGGGTTCGGGGCACGGGCCCAGGGGATGGGGAATGCCCAGACAGCGCTTGCGGACGACGTCCATATGCTTTATTGGAACCCGGCGGGCCTTACCGACCAGACGCCGATGACGCTGGCGGCCTATTACAATCCAGCCGTGGAAAGCGCCCATTCGCTTTTCTTCGCCTATGGCCTGCCCGTGGGGCCCGTGTATACGGCGGCCGGCTTCTTCCGCAACGAAAGCCGGGACATCGAACTCACGGACGGGCTCGGAACCGTCCTCCGACAGCAGGATTTCTCTCAAGAGGTGATGTCCCTCTCCGCAGGGTTCAGCGTTCTGCCCTCACTCTTCACCAACGGGCTGACCGTGAAATACTTTCGATCCAAGTTTGCGCCGTTCAAGATGGACGGCACCGGCGTGGACCTGGGCCTGCAAAGCCGGTGGCGCTTCCTGCGGGCGGGGTTCAAATGGCAGGACATCGGCAACACCCGGTTGTCCGGCGACGGGTTTCTCGGCGGAAGCGTTCAAGAAACCATTCCCAGCCGCCTCCGGTTCGGCGTGGCGGTCGCCCTCATCTCGCCCGACGCGGGCCGGTCCTTGTCGCCGAGGGCGCATGAAAAAGGGTTCCTCGGGCTCACCGTGAACCTGGCCGCCGACGCCGTCATGCCCGTGAACGACGACAAAGACGACAGCGCCCAATACTATGGAAGCGAAATATGGTTCCACCAGCGCCTGGCTCTGCGCGGGGGATGGAGCAAGCGCCGGGGAACATCCCTCGGGGCTTCCGCAAAGGTGGGGCGGGTCCTATTGGATTACGCCTTCCTCTTGCATGAGGAGTTCAACAACCTGCAGAGGTTCAGCACGAACATCCTTTTCGGGAAACTCTCCGATGATTAAGATCCTTATGCTCGGGCTTCTGCTCTTCCTCTTACCATTGACGGCGGGCGCCCACGAGCTTCCTCCTGGCAACGCCACGGTGGAAGCCGAGTTCATCAGCGACTGGCTTACCCAGCGCCCGCAGAAGGGGATGACCGTCGCTCCCGACGGGCTCAGCAAGATATACGCATACTCCTCAGGCGTTTCCACGCGCGCCGCCGCGCGGAACGACCACGGCCAGGTCCTCCTGCTCACCGCCGCGGCGCGTCCGAACGACGCCTTTTATACTGACGGAACAATGTCTTATTTAGGGAATTACGCGGACCGGTTCTGGCGCCCCCTGAACGACCTGCACAGGCAAGAGGCGTCCGACGAACGCCTTCGTTTCATCAAGGGTGAAGCCGGGTTTCGGACCCCTTCCGCCGCCCTTCGCCTGTTCCAAGGCAAAATCTACGAGGAATGGTTTGAGCGGGGGGACTTGTTTAAAATCTTGCCCGGCCAATACGAGTTGGACCGCTACCTGAACTTCTCCGGCCACGCCGTGCCGCGGGCGGCCGAGGGCCGCTCGAATACGCCCGTGGGCGAATTGGGTTTCATCGCGGGACCCGAAGTCGTCTGGGGATCCAACGATTCCTATTATTTGCGCTACAACTTAACCCGAAAAGCGGTGACCTACGCCTTGATTTATAAGGATGAAAAACCGCCCTTCTCCAACGAGGAACACCGCAAGGCGGCGGAAGCGTCCCTGTCCACCAACTTGTATGGGAAGATGGGCTTGAAGCTCGGGGCGATTTATCAGCCCTACCGGATCGACAAACCCTTCGTGCGCGCCGAAAAATCCGTGCCCGGCCAAGGAAGCTTCGGATCGAACTATCACCTCACCAACGACGTGACAACGAGAGGGGACGCCTGGGGGGCCGCCCTCCGGACGATCTATTATCCGAAACCTTTTCTTGACCAGTTCGAGCTCAACTACACCTATCTCGGCCCCGTCGCGGGGAACAAACAGGAGGTGAACGCCGGCCTCTCGAAGCTGATCACGGCGTTCCTCACCAGCGGCATCAGTTATACGCGCCGGAAACCGATCCACGGCCCGGTCCCGTTCCTCTATCAAGGCACGCAGGACAACCCCGGCGCGCTCGTCTCTGTGCCGCGGGGCCCGGAAGACCCTTTCTGGGTGGATTGGGACAACCGCGAGGCCCACCTTTTCTCCTGGACCTTCACCCAGGACCCCACGCCCAACTCATGGCTTTTCCGTTGGAACCCCGACATTTTGGAGTCCTATAACGTTAACGACAAGGAGGACTCCCGCTGGGCCTTCTCTCTCC
>JACQPF010000350.1 GCA_016207625.1 Elusimicrobiota bacterium
GGATTGGGGGACGGGCGGGCGGGTTTGTCTCCCCATCTGCGCAGCCGCCACGAGGTGGGCAACATCCTCCGGGATTCCGGAGTCCCGGTGGTGGAGTTCCGGGCGTCCATCGTGATCGGCGCGGGGAGCGTCTCCTTCGAGCTGGTCCGCTGTCTCGTCCAGCGCCTGCCGATCCTCATCGCGCCGCGGTGGGTGTCCAACCACACCCAGCCCATCGGCACGGAGGACCTCCTCGCCTACTTTTTGGCCGCCTTGGATTTGCCCGAGGGCGAAAGCCGGATCTTCGAGATCGGCGGGCGGGACGTCGTGCCCTACGGCGACATCCTGCGGGAATACGCCCGGCAAAGGGGCGTGCGGCGCTGGATGCTTCCCGTTCCGTCCATGTCTCCCCGCTTGTCGCGCCTCGTCCTGAAGTTGGTGGCCCCGCGCTATGCCCGCATCGGCGCCATGCTCATCGACAGCCTCCGGAGCCCCACGATCGTCCGGGACCGCTCCGCGGAAGAGGTGTTCCGGGTCCGCCCGAAAGGGTTGAGGGACGCCATCGCCCGGGCCCTCGAAATGGAAGACGACAAATTCGCCCACACGCGCTGGTTTGAGCTTTTCTTCATGGGAAAACTGATCCGGCGGTGGGGCGGGGTGCTGATGGGGTCCCGGATCGTGGATTTCCGCTCGGTCCGGGTGGGCCTGCCCGCCGACGAGGCGTTCAAGCCCATCGCGCGGATCGGGGGGGAAAACGGGTGGTACTATTGGGATTGGTTGTGGCGCATAAGAGGTCTTTTCGACGAGATGTTGGGAGGCGCGGGGATGAGGCGGGGACGGAAGGGCGGCGAGCGGATCGCGGCGGGAGACGTCATTGATTGCTGGCGCGTGGAATATTTCGAGCCCGGCCGGGAGCTCCTGTTGGCGTCGGAGCTCAAGCTGCCGGGGCGCGCTTGGCTTCAGTTCGAAGTGTCCGGAGACGGGGCGTCCAGCGTGATCTGCCAGTCGGCCATCTACGACCCCGCGGCCCCGTGGGGGTTCTTCCTTTGGTACCTCCTCTACCCGTTCCATAAGATCATTTTCACCGGGATGATCCGGGAAATCGCCAAAGAGGCGGAGAAGAGGGCCTAAGCTTTATCGGTTGTTTTTATACAGGGACCGGAGGATGTACCGCCACCAGAGCATCACCCCAACCACGGAGATGCCGGCCAGGAGGATGATGATCCAAAAGGCGTAGGGCCGGTGCTGCATGGGGATCCCCACGTTCATGGAGAAGGCGCTCACCACGAAGGTGGGCACCATGATGGCGATGGTGATGAAGTTCAGGGTTTTCATGAGGATGTTCAGGTTGTTGCTCACGATGGAGACCCGCGCGTCCATCAGGCTGGCCAGGATGTTGGAGTAGATTTCGGCTTGCCGGTAGCATTGGCTGTTCTCGATGAGGATGTCGTCGAGGAACTCCAGGCTCTTGGGCGAGAGCTCGATCTTGGCGCCGTTGTTCTTGATCTTGCTGACCACGAACTCGTTGGAGTTGATGGCGTTGAGGTAATAGACGAGGGACTTCTCCAGGCTGAAGAGGTTGAGGAGGTATTTGTTCTCCATCGACGTGCTGATCTTCCTCTCGATCTCGTCCGTGATCATGTTGATCACCTTCAAGTGCTCCAGGAAGTGGAAGATCGAGCGGTAGACCACCTTGAGGAAAACGTCCTGGACGGATTCCACCGTGTTGAAGGCCTTCCCGACGAAGAGGGGGAGGTCTTCGGAGAGGACGATGACGAGCCGGTCCTTGAACAGGAACAGGCCCATGGACGCGACCTTGAAGAGGAACTGGTCTTTCTCCGAGTAGTTCTTGGGGTGCTTGAAGATGATCGCGAGGTGCTCGGGCTCGAACTCCAGGCGCGCGGGCTCGTCGGGGTCCAGGGCGGACGCGAGGGTGTGCTCGTCGATCTTCAAATCCGTGACGAGGTATTTTTTTTCTTTTTCGTCGGGGTTGGCGTAAATCCAAACGGATGGGCGGTCCCCTCCGTTTTGAGCGAGCTTGCCGCCGATGATCTCGAACTTGGTCTCCATGGATCCCTTTCCTGAAACCAATACATTATAGCCTGAACGTTTCGAAAAAAGCAAAGAAGAGTCATCGAAAGGAGCTTCTCATGGTGGTTTGGCTTTTGCTCGCGTTGGTGATTGCGGTGTTCTCGGGCGTTTTCGCCCTCCAGAACGCCGTTCCCGTCACGGTGGCGTTCCTCAAATGGAGGTTCCAGGGGTCGCTGGCTCTCGTCCTCCTCCTGTCCTTGTCCTCGGGCGCTCTGGCGGCCTTCCTGGCCCTTGTCCCCGCGCTCCTCAGAGGAAAATGGCGGGCGTCCTCCCTCCAGAAACGGCTGGAGGCGGCGGAACAGGGCCTAAATAAGAAAGATCCGACAACAGAATAAGAACCCGCTGATATCTCTGCCCGGCCGTTTGTTGCTAACCTGATAAGTGCTGATCGCATCCCACGCACATCTCTGCGGCCTGTGCCGCCTCGCAACCCATCATGGTGGAGCTGGAAATCGTCCGATTCAAGGTCACCGGCGGCGATAGAGCCGCCGTGGGTTTATGATCATAAAAAAGAAAGAGGTCAGACATGGAAACCAAATCGTCTGCGTCCGGAATGGGACAGGTTTCGATAGAAGATAAGAACCAACTGATCGCGCAGAAAACCTTTGAGGACTTCAACAGGGGAGACATTCCGTCCATATTGAACGCGTTGTCCAAGGACGTGGCTTGGTTCACTCCCGGCTCGCGCACCATCCCGTTCGCGGGGATGTGCCATGGAAAAGAAGAGGTGGCCGGCTTCTTCAAGAAGCTCGATAACATCGTCGTCATCGAAAACTTGCAGCCGAAGGAATACATCTCTCAAGGAGATTCCGTCGTGGCGCTGGGGTCTTATGAGGGTTACGTCAAGTCGACCGGAAGCCGGTTTGAGACGGATTGGGCGATGCTCTTCGTCATCAAAGACGGCAAGATCACGAGCTTCCGGGAGTATTCCGACACGGAGAACCTGGCCATGGCGTTTCAAGGGAGTTGACCCCGCGGTTTTTCGGTTTTCTGAATTCTAAAAAGGACCCCGCCGATGCGGGGTCTTTTTTTTCTCCCTTGCAAACTCCAAAAAACTATGTAAATTGGAGTACGGAGGAATCCAATTGTGCACGATGGGACCCATGCAAGGAGAGCCATGTACCTGCCGCCCTGGGTGAGAAAACCGCAAGTCTGGGTGTTTCACGCGGCCGTGGGCGGCGCCGCGCTGGCCCTCATTTCACTGGCCATGCTCAAACCGGTCTGGGCCTTGGGGTATGGACTTCTGACCGGCGTTGCGGCGACGGCGGCCCGGATCTTGGCCCGGCGAGATCCCACGCCCATGCCCTACGCCATGCGGTGGATTTTGTTCGCCCCGCGCTTTTTCCAGTCCGCGAGACAATTGAGGGCTCTCCTGGACCTTAAAGGAGGGGAACGCCTGCTTGAAATCGGCCCCGGCGTCGGTACATATTCCCTCCCCATGGCGTCCGCCCTGGGGACCGGCGGGACAC
>JACQPF010000354.1 GCA_016207625.1 Elusimicrobiota bacterium
GCGCCCGCGCGGGAGGCGCCCAAGTGTCTTTGCGCCATGCCAATTTCATCGAGAACGTCGCCCACGCCACGGCGAACGACGTTTTGACGCTCATTGACAAAACACGCCGGGCGGTGCAAGATCAATTCGGCGTGAAACTGGAGTTGGAAGTCTGGGTGGTGGGGGAGTGATCGACAAGAGACTGAACGAAATGCGCCGGAAACGCGTGGGCGTTCTGTTCGGCGGATGGTCGGCGGAACGCTCCATTTCGCTCCTGAGCGGGGCGGCGGTCTGCCGGGCGTTAAAGCGGATGAAAATCCCGCATGCGACCATCGACGTGACTCCGCGCGCGGCGGACCAGGTGCGCCGGGCCCGCATCGACGCGGCGTTCCTGGCCATGCATGGGCCCTTTGGGGAAGACGGGTGCCTGCAGGGGCTTTTGGACATTTTGGGGATTCCTTACACGGGCTCGAGAGTTTTGGCGAGCGCCGTGGCGATGCACAAGCCTACCTCTAAACGCATTTTCGAATCGGCCGGACTGGCCACTCCTCCGTGGATAAGCTTCATGAGAAACGGAAACCCCCTAACCCTCTCCCAGAGGGAGCGGGAAATGTGTTGGGAGCTTCCCAGATTTCCTGGGCCGTGGGTGGTGAAGCCGGCGTCGCAGGGGTCCGCCATCGGGGTGCGGATTGTGCGCAAGGCGACCGAATGGCGGGGAGCGCTGAAAGAGGCTTTCAAGCTGGACGAGGAGATCCTCGTCGAGCAGATGGTGGCGGGGCGGGAAATCACCGTGGCGGTTTTGGGCGGGCGGACGCTGCCGGTGATCGAGATCGTGCCGAAACATGCGTTTTACGATTTCCATTCCAAGTACGCGAAGGGCGGGTCCGAGCACATTGTTCCGGCGCGGCTTCCGGCGCCCGTTCTGGAGAAGGCTTCGCGGCTGGCGCTGGACGCTTTTCGTGCTGTGGGGTGCCGGCACTTCGGGCGGGTGGACATCATGGTTCCGAAAAGCGGGAAGCCGACGCTTTTGGAAATCAACACGCTGCCGGGCTTGACGGACACGTCCCTTTTGCCGGACGCGGCCAAGGCGGCCGGGCTCTCCTTCGACGATTTGATCCTTGAAATCCTTTCGCTGGCGCTGGCCAAGAAGGCGTGACGGATGGCCCGCAAGAGGTACCGGCACCGCGTCGCCATCCGCCGGAGCCACGTGCGCTACCAATGGCGGACGTTTTGGCTGACCCTTTGGCATTGGAGCCAGCGGCTTTTCTTTGTGGCGCTGGCCGTTTGGCTGGGGACCACCGCTTACGCGTTTTGGACCTCCTCCGCGTGGTTTCGCGTGCAGGACGTGAAGGTGGACGCGCAGGCTTCCGCCGCGTTCTCCCACCGGGTGGGGGTGGAGACGGGGCAGCACCTGTTCGGGTTTTCGGCGGAAATGCTTTCGGCCCGGCTGATGAAGGAGTTTCCGGAGTTTTCCGACGTGAAAATCCGCCGCCGGTGGGACCGCACGGTGACGGTGTCCGTGGCCAAGCGGGTGCCCGAGGCGCGTGTTTTTGAGAACGACCGCTGGCTGGGGATCGACTCGGCGGGAGTGCTTTTCCCCCTGCGGGAAGCCGGCTCGGAAGAGAAATTGGTGGCGCTGGCCGGCGTGACGGCGGGGGCGAAGGCGGTCCCCGTGCTGGAATTCTTGAAAGCCCTGAAAGACGCGCAAGCGCCTTGGCTGCTCCGCGTGATGAAAATCAAAACGGGGGCGGAAGGGGAGATCGTTTTTTACCTGGATGACCAGACACCTATTTTTTGGGGCAGTTTGACCCGGGACGCGGAAGCGCTTCGCCGGCGGGCCGAAAGGCTGGGGCGGGTTTTGGAGAATGAGGCGTTGGCGGGGGGCGCAGAGTATGTTCGGTTTGTGGACGATAACCGCTTGGCGGTGAAACCGAAGGCGAAAGAAAAAATCCCCCCTGGCCCCCCTTTTTCAAAGGGGGGGAAATTAAAAGCTCCTATTGATGGGATGACGAGAAGGAGATTGAGCGTGGCTCCTTTTCTAAAGGGTGGGGAAGTTAGGTAGACGAAAAGAAGGCAGAGGACTATGGCGAAACCGGAAATTGTGGTGAGTTTGGACGTGGGCAGCGCGCAGGTGGTCTGCGTGATTGCCAAGCAGAACCCCGAGACGGAGGCCTTGGAAGTCCTCGGGGGGGCGCGGCAGGCGTGCAAGGGCCTCAAGAGCGGCGCGGTGATCAACATCGACGAGACCGCGCGGTCCGTCTCGCGCGTGGTGGAGGAGACGGAGGAGATGGCCGGCCTCTCGGGCGCGGTGCGCAACGTGCTCATCGGCGTGCGGGGCACCCACATCCAGACCTTCAACCACCACGGCGCCATGAACATCGCCCGCACGGACAAGGAGATCACCGCCGAGGACCGCGACCAGGTGGTGGAGAACACCAAGGCCGTGCCCATCTCGCCGGACCGGGAGATCGTGCACGTGATTCCGCAGGACTTCATTTTGGACCGGCAGAGCGGCGTGCCCAACCCCGTGGGGATGGAGGCGAGCCTGTTGGAAGTGGACGTGCACATCGTGACCGCGTCGCAGAACCATTTGAACAACATCTGGAAGGCCATCGGGCGGGCGGGGTTCCAGGTGGAGGAGCCGATTTACGGGCTCCTGGCCGTGGGGGACGTGGTGGTGTCCAACGAGGAAAAAGATTTGGGCTGCCTGCTGGTGGATTTGGGCGGGCAGACCACGAGCATCGCCATTTACGCCGAGGGGAGCGTGCGGTTCACGAAAGAGCTGTTGCTGGGCTCCGACGCCATCACCCACGACCTCTCCCACGCGCTGCGCACCTCGCTCTCCCAGGCGCAATTGATGAAGGAGCGGCACGGCGCGGCCAGCCGCACCCTGGCCCAGGGGGACCCGGAGGAGGACATCGAGTACACCTCCGTCGACGGGCGAACCCCGCACCAGATCAAGCGGCACGTGCTCTTCGACTACATCGCGCCGCGCGTGGAGGAGATTTTCACCGTCGTGTCGGAGGAGTTGCAGAACTCCAACTACGCGGAGTATGTGGCGGGGGGCGGTGTGATCCTGACCGGCGGGGGTTCCCTGATGCCCGGCGTGCTTCCGGCGGCGGAACAGATCCTGGAGATCCCGGTGCGCATGGGCCTGCCGCAAGGGCTCACGGGCCCGGCGGACATCCTGGGCCACCCCAGCTACGCGACGGCTCTCGGCCTCATCCATTATCAACACATGGGCGAATGGTCCCGTTCCCGGCGGGCGGCGAAGAAACTCGGTTTGGGTCAACGCATGAAGTCATTTTTGGAGGATCTTTTTTAACCGGCCATGGTACAAATAAAATTCACGGAAGATTTCAGCGAACAACCGGCGAACATCAAAGTCATCGGCCTGGGAGGCGCGGGCGGCAACGCCGTCAACCGCATGATCGAAGCGAGCCTCTCCCATGTGGAGTTCATTTCGGCGAACACCGACTCGCAGGCGCTCCGGCGGAACTTGGCGCCCGTGCGGCTGCAGTTGGGCGAGAAGATCACGAAGGGCCTCGGGGTGGGCGGGAACCCCATCCTCGGGCGGCGCGCGGCGGAGGAAAGCCGCGAGCGCATTAAGGAAGTGCTGGCCGGGGCCGACATGGTGTTCGTGACCGCGGGCATGGGCGGCGGCACCGGCAC